>CALZKX010000387.1 GCA_945788155.1 uncultured Flavobacteriaceae bacterium | reverse complement strand
TGTTTATATTATATTGATACAAGTTAAATTCTCCATTAACATCACTTCTGTAATAAATATGATTACCCATCCATTGTGGTTTCGTTGTATTGCCAACATTATTAGGTCTTGGAATTTCTTCTACTTTATGTGTTTTTATGTTGTATATCCAAATACGTGATTCCATGCCGCCACGATAATGCTTCCATTGTGCATATGGTTCGTACAAAGGTGTATAAGCAATGTGGCTGCCATCATCGGAATAAGAGGCCCAAGAGGCATTAGGAATTTCTAACTGTGTAACGTTTCCACCACTTGTTCCAATTGTGTAGAGTTGCTCATATCTATTGGTAAAAGAATTCCGCCTTGAAGAAAATAATACATTCTTACCATTTGGTGTAAAATCGACTACATAATCGCCACTTGGGTGAAATGTTAGACGCTTAGGTATGCCACCTGTTGAAGGGATTATGTAAACATCTGTATTGCCATCATATTGAGCATTAAAAGCAATATACTTGCCATCAGGGGAAAATATAGGTAATGATTCTATGCCTTCATCTATAGTTAACCGAATTGGATTGGTACCGTCAATATTGGCGACCCATAAATCTTCCGCATATATAAATGCAATATGAGTATCGCTTAGCGCAGGTTGATGCATTAATTTAGTTTGTGCTTCAATGTTAAAACTTGATAGACAAAACATAGTGAAGAGGAGCGTAATGGATGTCGAAATTTTACTAATGGGTTTCATATTAAATAGAGTATTTGTTAGATTAATAATTGAGGTGATATATACAAAAGACTTTTGTATGTTTAAATGAACATATTAGATGAGTTAGGCGTAAAGCATAAAAAAGCATGAAAGATTTCATTACTATTGGTTGGTTGTTTACAAGTTAATAGGTCAAAAAAAAATGGAACAAAGAGTTTTTGCTTTTATAAATATAGGGATTTTATCGAGTACAAAAACATTGAAAAATATTTTGGTTTTTCTCTTTGTTGCGACCCAATATGGCTACTGAAGCTCCGGCTTCTGCCATACCTATGGCAATTCCGCGACCAATGTCTCCGTTTCCGCCCGTAATTAGTGCTACATGTCCTGAAAGGTCAAATAATTTTGTTGTTTTCATCTGTTAATATTTATTGTTTTTATAATGGTTAGATGGAATGTCCAATTCATCATATCGGTTGGTTTGAAATTTATTAATGGACATTTCATGATTTTAAATTTTGAAGTTATTTTGGATTGACCTGCATTGATAAAACAATAGGTTCCAAGACTGTATGTTTGTCCTTAAACACTTGATTTTTTGGATTGTTGATTATTGCAGCAAGCATCTCTACATCTGCGTCTTCAAATACCAATAGTACAGAGTTTGGGTTAACGGTATCTTGAAAAGTTCTAAAACCGGAAACTGCTGGAATAAATAGGTTTACTCGGTCTTGATGGCCTTTAAGCCATGTATCAATGTTTCCTACTTTGTGACGGGTTATGATTGTTTGTTTCATGTTTATTGTATTTGTTGTTTATGTCTAATTTAATCAGTTTTCGGTGGCTCCGTTTATTTAGTTTATAAATTATTCTTATCAGATTGTATTCTTCTAATATTTAAAAAAGGGCTTTTTAGCAAATACCAGAAGGTTTGTTTCTTAGGCTCATCAAACTCCTCTAGTCCAAAGTTTATTTGTTCAGTGGGTTTATACTTAAAAGTGCCGAATAATCTATCCCAAAAAATAAAGATATCAGCATAGTTGGAGTTGGTGTAAAATTCATCCTGTTCATGATGTACCTTGTGTAAATTTGGTGTAGTAATTATTAATCCAATTGTATTATCCAGCCATTTTGGGTACTTAAAATTGGCGTGTTCTAAAAAGAACATAGGAAAAAGTACGAGGTAATAAACTCCAAGTATAGTTAAATCCAGCCCAAAAATAGCCGAGGTTAATATTTCGGAGACACTAAACCAAAGCATCAGTTCTAAAGGGTGAGCTCTTAAAAAGGTGGTTGAATCCATGGTTGTATCGCTATGATGGACACGATGAAATCGCCAAATAACAGGTAAATAATGAGCAGTGCGATGAAACCAATAAGAGCTTAAATCATACATTAAAATCCCAAGAAATATTTTAGACCAAAGAGGAATTTCTATCCAGTAAAGCAAGCCTATTTCCTGGGTATTAAACCATTGAATGGTAAATACAATAAGACCTGCCCAAAATATATTTAAAAGGAAAAGAGCTACATACATCAAAAAATTATGGTATAAATGATGAAGCCGATTGTTAAATTTAAATTGTGTTCCCAGTACCTGTTCTAAAGTAAAAAAAATGACAATTAAAATTAATATAAGATAATCGAGGTTGATGTTTAAAAGGGTTTGTATTATTTCCATGTTTTTGTTAGTTATTATTGATGTAATTATTGTTTTTAGATTTTGCTGCATACACTATTTGAACTAATAGAATACCTCCTTGTACTAAATTTAGTATAATTGCGGTAGTGTAAAAAGCTGGATGCAAATTAGGATATACTCCAAAAACGGTAAGTATTAAGGGTAATTGAATTGGGATTTCTACAACAGTCCAAAAGAACAATGCAGCTTTAAGTTTTAATTTAAATTGTGCCTTAAATACTTGCCTTGCTGCAGGATGCAAAAGTGAAAACCAGATGAGTGTAAAAAAGACACCACTGGACCAACGCCAAAGCAAATTAGTTTCTATACCATAACGACCCAACAGCACAGGAATTAGGCTTCCAACTAAAGTGAGCAAGCCAACACTTACAATATCCCTTAGCATTCCAAGGATGATACTATTGTTAGGTGCACTTACGGTTATTAAGGCGCCAAAACCAATAAATATACCTGCTATTGCCGATAAACTTTTTAATAAATCAAATTCGGGATACATAACGGAAATTGATTTTATTTTCTTATTGCTTCATCTATTCCTTTGGTATCTGCAAATTGTTGGAACTTAGTCACCTTTCCATCCTTTAAATTCCAGAGATGTGCCATTTGTAAATTGATGACAGCACTATTTTTTTTGTATTTGCCTTGGTAACGGCCTGTTACAAGAACTTGGTTATTTGCCATGTCGTGATAGTTTAAATCAACAAGGTTCCAATATTCCCATTCGGCACCAATACGTGCAAAAACCCCATTTAATATGGCATCAAAACCTATATATGGATTGCCATCGGCATAGGGGAAATTTTCGGCTTCGTTCCATTCAATATTGGCATCCAGTGCAGCACCAACGGCTTCCATATCGCCTTTGGCAAAATCGTCATAGAGTTTTTGAATGATTGTCATATTTTCTGGAGAAGAGGCAATGCCCAATTGCTGCATAAACGCCATATTGTCCATAAAATCTTGTTCTTGGGCAATTTTACCATTTTTCATTTTAACAAGCGTAACACCATCGATATCTACTTTGTTACCTGTAGGAGGCATACCAAAAAATTCTCCAGTATTAGTACCTTTAAAATTCCAGTATTTTACGAGCTTATCATTTTGACCAAAGATATCTACTATTGTGAATTCAACATTTGAAAATCCTGTTATATAATTGGCATAAAAATCTTTGGCTGCTTCAATACCTACAATATTTTCAGGGCTCATAATGAGAGTAATATTGGTATCGAAATTGTCTTCGTTGAAATAATCCAAGTTTCCGTTATTAATAATTTCATCCCATACATTTGAGTACATTTTTATGTTTGTATCGACTTTGCCATTTGTACAAGATGAAAATAATAGTATAGCAGTGAATAGTGTTAAAATTGTTGTTTTCATTATAGTTTTATCTTTAGTATTGTTAGTAAATATTATGTATCCATATTTTACTGAGTTAGTTCATTAAATTTAGTTGCCCAATTGGAGTGTGTCCAAACTTCGGCTATTCGGTTGTCTTCCATTCTGAATAAAGCCATACCTCTGTATTTTAGTACTTTGTTTGTAGCTGGAATGCCATCATACGCCTTTTTATGAGTGCCTTCTCCATAAAAGGACATAGCAATCTTTTCATCATCAATAAGGAACATATCATAACCGTGTTTAATATCGGGAAATGCATCAAAAGTGGGTTGAATGTATTCCTTTTTAATGGCAGAATGGCCTTTTAAATTAAAATCAAGTCCGCCCAAATGCATTTCGATATCTTCTGTAAAAACTTCTGGGATTATTTCTAAATTCTGATTGTTCCAGACGTCTTCAATCAAATGTTGCATGGTTGTTTTGTAAGCTTCTTTTTGCATTGCCAATTCATTTTTTTCTTGTTTTTTACAACTCATTAAAATTATAGTGAACAGCAATAAACATTTTATAAGGTGTTTCATGTTCGTTACATTTTTTATACATTTATTAAGTAGAAAACAGATAGTCTGGCAAACTTTTAATGCTATATTTCCTTAAAAAGAAAATAACAGCTATTAAAACACTAACTCCACATTTTTTTTGAAAACAGTTTTATGGTTTTCAGACTAAAAACTAATTCACCAAAACTATCTGTTATTGTTAAATTGCTTTATTCTGTAGCAACTTCATTTACCATTTTTGCAGCTTCTATTTCCTGAAGTGCAGCAGTAAACTCATCAATATTGTAAAACCCAAATTCTGTTACTATTTTACCATCTACCATTTGTAAAGCTAGATGTACAGGGATTTCTAATTCCATAGTATTAGCTGCTAAAGTGCCTTTCCAGTTTCCCCAGAAATAGACCCAAGTTTGTCCTTGATCATTAATAATCTTTTCATAAAATATATTGTCCTCACTTTCACCAAACCCATAACTGGATGTATTGGCAATAAAGCCTTTTAAATTGACAATGGTTTCATCGAGAGTGGCTGTTTTTTTCCAAGTATTATGGTAAATTTTTGCAGTATCTGCATAATGGGTTTTCCATGCTTCCCAGTTACCATCGTGGTAATCTTTAATTAATGCTTTTACCTCATCAATTTCGGTAGAAGACGTAGTAAAACGTTCTGGTTTGTTTTGGCATGCTGTAAATAAGATTACAGTTAAGCCTAGTAAAATTATATTTTTTAAAGTTTTCATCGTTTTATTATTTATGTTTCTTTTTGCTTTTCATAGGTTTTGTTTTAAATTCTACCTGTAATACTTCTAAGGGGTTTTTACCAATATTTGTTGGCAGATGTTGTCCAGCATCAGACCACATAGATTGACCAGCTTTTCCGGAAGCCTCTATAACTTCACCATTGGGAATTTTAAAAGAGATTTCATAATCTGTTACAAAAAAGACATAACCTCTGGGATGATAATGCATGACTGAAGTTTCTCCAGGTTCATACTTAATTTTAAGAACTCTAATTTCGTCGTTTTCAAATTCTACACTATAGTGTTTAGAATCTACTTTTGTGGCATCTTGTGCTATTGCATTTGTAGGAAGCATTAAAGCCATTACCACCACAGTGATTAAAGCGATTACTGATTTTTGAATTGATTTTTTCATCTTATTATTTTTATTATGGTTACTATTTAATTTTATAATTTTTTTCCTTGTATAAAAAGATCAGCTATAAATAAAGGGATTGCCCAAGAGGTCCATGCCATTAAAGTCAAAACGTCAACATTTGAGTATTCTGTAGTGACTTTTAATACATCTTCAATAACCCTAAATGTGACAAAGGCAAATGTTATAACATAGCTTCTAATCATCCATTCTTTATGAAGCTCAATTTTTTTCTTCTTAATTGAGATAAACGCCATTATTGCAGTACCTGCCCATGTAACTCCTAGAAAAAACAATCCAGCAGCATAGGTTATATTTACATTGGAAGTGGCCGCTAAATACATACCTAAAACGCCTGATATTACCACACTTATTATATAAATTTTTCCAAGGTTCCTATGAAGCTTTAGATATTTAGTTCTAAATTTTTTAATAAATTGAACAGGACCAATTAGTATTGCTACAATGCCTAAAAGTATATGTGGAAATAACCACGCAGCTCTTGGGAAGAAATAGCTTCCATACACCTCTTCGGTCGGTTGAAGCATAGGAAATGCACGCATTACTACATAATATAACATTAATAAAATGGTGAGTATAGCCAAAGTTGAGATTATACTTTTACTTAATTTATTACTTCTTTTTATTTCAGTGTTTCTCATAATGTATAACTTTAATTTAAACCTCACAGAGTTTTAAAAACTCTGTGAGGTTTGGTATTTGGTTGGTTATTAGTTTGGTGAATAAGAAATGTCTGGACGAATATTGCCTTCTAACTTCTCGTATCGTAATGAGCTAAAATAGAGTTCGTTTAACGCTTCTTGTAATGCATCACCCAATAAAGCTGCATTTGCTTTTCCTTTGAGTTCCATATCTGTGATATCTTTGGCTGCAACTGCTACCATGTAATATTCGTTTGGTGTGCCAAAGCCACTTTTGTAAACCCTGTAATACAATTTGGAGCCTTTGCTTTCAAATAAATCTTTTACAGCTTTCATTTTTTCTTTCACAACAGTGCGATTACCTGGTTTTATATGGAATAAATGGTTATTGCGGTAGTTTTCCCCTGCAGGTGTTTGTGTAAAACCGTTTGGCATATATGTTAGATCTCTATCCAAAATAAGTGTGTAATTCATTTCGATGTCGTAACATTTGTCCAATCTGTCAAAAAGATTTTTTACAACATCTTTACCAGCTTTTTCAGCTAATTTGGCTGGGAACGATGGTTCATCCAATGCAGCCATATTAGCCAAAGGCATTACATACGAATAATTAGAATTATTGCTTACCAGTGTTATAAACCTTGTACCTTGCAGGTTATGCTTTTTTGCAAGAGCCATTATTTCTTGAAGAGTGCCTTCATATTCTACTACTTTCGAAGGTTTAACAACATCTTGGTGTACGTAGTACATGTCTTGGGCATTAGAGTGCATTGGTGCCAGCAATATCATAATTGCCAACACGATGGTTGATTTTAAAGTTTTCATAATGTTTGTTTTAATGGTTAATAATTATTGATTAATAGCTTTATTCTACAATTGGAGCAATTAAGGTATAACCTAATTGCTGTAATAAATCCAACTCGTTATAGTGTGTGATCTCTCCCTTTAATTTACTGGTTTTAGTAAAGTATAATATCGAGCTGCCACTTATTTTTATTTTTTTTCCTGTAGCTTTGGTTTCTCCATAAATCCCAGTGTTACTACCAGTTATATTCCATTGTACACATATTGTATCAAGAGAGGTTATGGTTTTATTAATTGTAACTTTTAAATCGGGAAAAGCCGTTTTGTACACATTTATATGCGCTTCCATTTCATTGCTGTTGGAAACTACATTAATACCATTAACAACCCTGTAAAAATCATTTGTGGCTATACTATCAAATTCTATTCCCTCTCGCGAATTCCAACACAAATCCATATACTTGTTTAGGCTGTTTATATTATTGGTTTCCTGTAATTCTTTTTGCGATGTATTGCACCCAAAAAAACTAATACTGACAGCCATTAATATTACAAGTGTAGATTTCATCAATTCAAAATTTTGCAGGCTACATGGTAATTAGGGAAATGAACACTACTAAGTAATATAAAGTAGTTGAATTTTGGAAGCGATTTAGGACGAAGAGCTATAATTACTGTCCGTAGCATACCTTTTAGTTACCAAACAAATAATAACATAATATTTGTACCTTTAAAGGGCTTAAAACCAAACAACGTATTGATATTAATGAAAAACCAACGTTTAATTATTCTTGTTCTTTGTATTTGTTTTAATTTAAGTACCAGCATTATTTTTTCGCAAATAGTGGATTTAAATCGCAAAAATCCTTATAAAAAAGTGTTTGTGGAAACCGATAACTTTGGGGCAACCTACCTTGATATTCTTGCTAACAACTATAAATTGGCTCCAAATGATTCTTTGCAATATTCTATGTTGCACGATCTTGCTTATTATTGGCACACACGTAATTTAACAAAAGCTGCGGCTTTTACCAGGGAAGGCTTAAAACTTACAGAAAGCAAAAAAGATACGTTGTGGAATGGCAGGTTTCAAATTGTTTTTGGGTCTATTTTGTTACGTCAAGAAAAACTAGATAGCGCACAAGTCGTGTTACAAAATGCTATAAATAAAGTACAAGAACAAGATTTAGCTTTTTTAAATACACAACTTGGTTACGTTTATGAGAGAAGAGGGCAATTGGACATGGCTGCAGATTATGCACTGGAGGCATTACGGTTGGGAGTAAAGCTTAATGACAACAAAGCAAAAGCTGTCGCATATAGTGATTTAAGTAATTTATTTTGGAAAAAATCAAAGTTTGAGCAAGGCCTGGAGTATGGACTCAAATCCGTTTCAATCTTCGAAGAGCGTGGTATAAACGATTTGGACTACGATTTTACGCTCTACGTTGTTGGAAATAATTATCTGGGATTGAATGAATTTGATAAAGCATTGCAATATTATGAGCATGCCATGTCTATAGGAGAACG
>CALZKX010000386.1 GCA_945788155.1 uncultured Flavobacteriaceae bacterium | reverse complement strand
TTAATTAATGACCAATAAAAGAAAGAAGACCAAAATAGTTGCAACCTTAGGACCTGCAACAAATAAAAAAGAAACACTTAAGGCAATGCTTGATGAAGGTGCTAATGTGTTTCGTATAAATTTTTCGCATGCAAATTATGATGATGTAAAGAGGAGGGTTGAAATTATTAGAGAGCTTAATGACGAGTTTGGTTATAACGCTGCTATTTTAGGAGATTTACAAGGACCTAAACTACGTGTTGGTAAAATGCAGTCCGAAGTAATAGTAAATGAAGGTGACACCATAGTTTTTGCAACTGGAAAAAGGTTTGAAGGAACCAAAGATCGTGTATATATGACTTACGAAAGGTTTCCACAGGATGCTAAACCCGGAGAACGCATTCTATTAGACGATGGGAAACTAATTTTTGAAGTAGTATCTACCGATAAGAAAAGCGAAGTAATAGCCAAGGTTATTCAAGGAGGACCATTAAAATCTAAAAAAGGAGTAAACCTCCCCAACACCAATATTTCGCAGCCAGCATTAACCGAAAAAGACATTGAAGATGCCCTTTTTGCTATTAAATTAAAGGTAGATTGGATTGCTTTATCGTTTGTTAGACATGCAGAAGATTTAATGCAACTAGAGGAACTAATTAAGGAGCATGGTGAACACAAAATTCCAATTATAGCTAAAATTGAAAAACCAGAAGCTGTCGAAAACATTGATAAAATTGTGGCGTATTGTGATGGTTTAATGGTGGCGCGAGGCGATTTAGGCGTTGAAATTCCTGCTCAAGAAGTGCCTTTAATACAAAAGCAACTAGTGCTACGAGCAAAAAAAGCTCGAATTCCTGTAATTATTGCCACACAGATGATGGAAACCATGATCAACAGTTTAACACCTACACGTGCTGAGGTCAATGATGTGGCAAAC
Organism: uncultured Flavobacteriaceae bacterium; assembly: GCA_945788155.1. Classification (GTDB taxonomy): domain Bacteria; phylum Bacteroidota; class Bacteroidia; order Flavobacteriales; family Flavobacteriaceae; genus Pontimicrobium. The sequence continues at coordinate 8,461 of CALZKX010000386.1, read as the reverse complement.
TCGGTTATGGATGGCGCAGATGCTGTAATGTTATCTGGCGAAACCTCGGTTGGGAATTACCCAATACAAGTTATTAAGCAAATGGCAGACATTATTAAAAGCGTTGAAGACTCACACTTAATAACCGTACCACAAGACCCACCACATATTAGAACCAACCGTTACATTACCAAATCTATTTGTTTTCATGCAGCCAATATGGCAAACGAAATAAATGCTAAGGCAATTTCTACCTTAACCAATAGTGGTTATACAGCGTTTCAAATTTCGGCATGGCGACCAGATGCACATATTTTAGTATTTACTTCTAATAAAAATATACTAACGCAGCTTAGTTTGCTTTGGGGAGTTAACGCCTTTTATTATGATAAATTTGTAAGTACAGACGAAACGATTGAAGACGTAAATAACATTGCTTGTAAAAAAGGGTATTTAGAAGAAGGCGATATGCTTATAAGCTTAGCAGCAATGCCAATAAAGGATAAAGGCATGGTAAATACACTAAGAGTTACTGAAATTACGAGTTGTAGTTTTTAGGGTTTCGTTTACGGTCTTGTGTATGAAACGTAGCGTGTAAAAAAACACTAAATTTTCGGATAAACACAGAGCCGAATTTTTAAATTTTGTTTTTAACTTATCATTCTTAAAAGCCAAATTTAAAAATTTGGCGGTATTTGCAAATACGCGATAACCTTTCGGTTTAGCACTTATTAGCTATGTTTTATACACGTTGTTAGCCTTACGTTGTTTTTATTCCTTTAGTTTTTTATAAAAATCAATAAGTTCAACCCATCTTTTATCAGAGCGTAATGATTCAAAAGATTTATCATTAACTATATGTTCATAAAAGTCGTAATTTTTTAATTCGGAAATAATGTCAAGCTGTTTGAAAGCACCATCTTTATTTTCTAATAAAGCATATAATGTTGCTAAACCATATCTGTTTCTAAGAGTAATCTGTTCTGGGTCATATTGAAAGGCATTCAGAATATTTTCTATTGACTTTTCATAATTCTTCTCCGCGAACAGTTCAAAAGCTTTATCAATATAAACCGCATATTGATTTCTATAAAAGTAAGTTAAGGCTCTATTGTAGGCCACAATTGAAACAGTAGAATGGTTTTCATCCTCAAATACGATATTTGATACTTTGATATTCTGATTGGCATTTAAAAGATCAAATAGTTGTTTCGAGTTGGATCTCATATTATCACTTTCTAATGATCCACACGCAATAAGGAGGTTTAAATTTTTAGCCTTTTTAATATTATTCAATAACTCTTCATCTTTAAATAATGCTTTTTCTTCATACCAAAGTGAAGGAGAAATGATACCCATTTTTTGAAACAGTTCAGGTTCTTGTTTTAATACCCAAGCGCAAAATAATCCTCCATATGAAAATCCAAGAAGACCTCTGTCATTTACTTTTGTTGCATACTTACCATCGATATATGGAATTAATTCAGTTTTAATAAATTGTAGAAAATTATCTGCACGATGTAAAGTGTCATTTGATTTGAGCCCAGGCACATAATCTCGCGTTCTAATTGGACTCCTTCCTTCAAAATTTGTGTTATAAGAAATACCTACTAAAATTACTGGGTTAATTTGTTTTTGATCCGTTTGATGAAGTGCAGCTGCGTTTAAAACATCCGTTTTAGTCCAAGCATCCAAATAATATAGCACTTGATAGGTCTTTTCTTTTGGTGTATAGTTTGTAGGTAAAGTGACAAATATATTATAGTCAAAATTTACAATATCCGAATGAATTGTTTCTAATATTGGACTTGATAATTTTGGACTTATATCATCGTTTTGGGCATATGACATTGATAAACTAAAAAAAGAAACTAAAAATAATATTGAATATTTCATATTTAAATAATTTGGTTCAGCAATGAAGGCTAATGCGATGATATGCAACGTTTCAATGTTTTATATCAGTTGTTAAACGAAGTTCGACTATTTTTTTGAAAAAGTCAAATAGCTAAAACTCAAACTTCAACTGTACACTCACGCTTTTGGTTTCAGTTTTTTTCTTGGTTTCGGTATTTAAATTTGATAATGAAATACCTAATAACCTAACCGATTCTTTCATCGTTTCTTGGTATAATAAATCTTTTGCCGTGTCTAAAATAATGTCCTTATCGCTCACAAAATATGGTAAAGTTTTGCTTCGTGTTTGCAAGGTAAAATCACTGTACTTAATTTTGAGTGTTATGGTTTTTCCAGCGACTTTGCTTTTATCTAAACGTTTCGCAACCTCTTCAGCAATATGCTCTAATTTTTCAAGCATAAATACTTCACTTGTAAGGTTGTTATAGAAGGTTCGTTCGGCTGCTAACGATTTTCTAATACGATGAGGTTTTACTTCACTATTATGAATCCCTCGAACAATGTAGTAATACGATTTTCCTGACCTTCCAAAATTTTCTTCTAAATAATTTGCTGATTTTGATTTTAAATCCTTTCCAGTAAAAATGCCTTTTTGATACATCTTTTCAGCAGTTACTTTACCAATACCATAAAACTCCCTGATGTCTAATTGCTCTAAAAACTCGAGAACTTCTTCTGGGTTTACGGTTTTTTGCCCATTGGGTTTGTTATAATCACTTGCAATTTTTGCCACAAATTTATTAATACTAATACCAGCGGAAGCTGTTAGACCAACTTCATCAAAAATACGTTGCCTTATTTTTTTAGCAATAAGTGATGCACTTGGATTTCCTTTCTTGTTTTGTGTCACGTCCAGATAGGCTTCATCTAGCGATAAAGGCTCTACTAAATCTGTAAAATCGTAGAATATTTTCCTAATTTTTTTAGAAATTTCGTTATAACGTTTAAAATTAGGCTTCACAAAAATAAGTTCTGGACATAATTTTATGGCTAAATTCCCAGACATGGCACTTTTTACTCCAAACTTTCGTGCCTCATAACTTGCCGCACTAATAACGCCACGTTTGCCACCACCACCAACCGCTACAGGGCTGCCTTTAAGTTTTGGATTATCCATTTGCTCAACAGAGGCATAAAAGGCATCCATATCGACATGAATAATTTTTCTTATTGGTAAATCGGTTGACATACTGTAAATTTAGACATTAAATGTCTTTTGGCATTCCTGCGAAGACAGGAATCTCAATTTGAAGTTTTGAGATAAATTTAATGAGACACCCACTTTGGTGGGCATGTTTATGATAGAAATAGAACGTAAATTTTTAGTAACCACTTATGCTTTTAAAGACGAAGCGCATCAAAAATTCAGGATTATTCAAGGGTTTTTAAATCGTGATCCTGAACGAACGGTTAGGGTTAGATTGAAAGACAACAAAGGGATGTTGACTGTAAAAGGGCTATCGTCTAGTGATGGTTTATCACGTTTTGAATGGGAAAAAGAAATTTCAAAAAAAGAAGCAAAAGCATTGTTGGAGTTTTGTGAAAAAGGCGTGATTGACAAGTTACGATATGAAGTCAAATCTGGAAATCATATTTTTGAGGTGGATGAATTTTTTAGCGATAATGAAGGATTGGTAATTGCTGAAGTAGAACTAACCAGCGAAGACGAAGATTTTACCAAACCTGATTGGCTAGGAGAAGAAGTAACAGGAAATATAAAATATTACAATTCACAATTAAGTAAACAGCCATTTAATACTTGGAAAAAATGAAAAGGATAATTTGCAATTTATTTTTAAATTTCTCCACATTTCAACTAAGAATTATTGTGAACAGCAAAAGCTGCTTAAGGTTAAATAAATTCATATTCATGCTCTACTTTACAGATTTTGGTGTTGTACCAACTGTACCATTCTTCACGTCCTTTTTGTTGCGCTATTAAATGCTCAGAATTTAGTTTCCAAGCTTTTATAGCCTCTAAACTTTCCCAATAACTCACAGTAATACCCACGGCTTCACGAGCACTTTCAATGCCTAAAAAGCCAGATTGTGTTTTGGCTAAATCTTCCATTTTTATTGCCATTTCACTATAACCTTCGGTGTTTTTAGTTACTATAGATGTAAATATTACTGCGTAGTATGGTTTAAAGTTTTGCATATGCATCTTTTTTTGTTTGACTAAGAGGTACTTCAAAGATAAGTATCTTCTCTGTTTTATAGCCATCAATATCTGTCATTAATATACGCAGATACATTTTACTAACCACTATTTTTGTTGGATAGTCATTTAAAGACCTCACATCTTTAATAGCGTCGCTCCAAGTATCGCCACAAACATCGTTTACAAACGTTTTTAGCTCATCAATATCAACGTTTATAAATCTTGTTGCGTCTATTTCTGAAATAGGTAAAACCTTAAATTTGTTATTACGTGACAATTTTTTAAGTGGTTTCCAACTCGAATAATAATGTTTCCAATTTATAATATCACCATGTGATTTATCATCAATAATAGCAATACTATTTTCATGTTTTTGAAAGACTTCTATGTTTCTAAAATCTTTATGATGCTTTACGCTCACAGTTTTATCCTCTAAAGCCTCTTCGTTATTGAGCTTAAAGAATAAAACGCCGTTAAAATCTGGATTAGCATTATCTTTTCTGCTGTCCTTTTCTAAAATACCTTCAATGGTTATAGTAAACTTATTATAAACTATTTTAAAGCGTTTTTCTAGTTTTTCTTCCGTTAAATAACCATTAAACACATAGCCTTCTTCAAAAAATTCGTAGGCATCAATGCCTCTCACTTTTACCCATTCTCCAGCAAGCTTTTTACCACCATCTACAACATCGAGTTTTAAGTTGGTGTGTTCGGTGATTTCAATGGCTGTTCCGTAATCAAGTAAGCCAACATTTATGGCACCTTGGCTTGGTTTTTCTCTCACAATCAATCCATTTTCTGCTGAAACGTATTGAATGTCCTGTGCATGTGCAAAACTTAAAGTTAAACACATCAATAAAAAAATTCTAAATAACATAAACATAAGTATTTAATTAATAATTCAGTTTACAAGACGTAAGCTTATTCCTGTTAATTTATTTACCTAGATTTTTTCACTGTTGGACTTTTGATTGTTGTTAAAGTGTTCTTAAAACTTATTATTTGTTTTATTTTAATAAAATTTTTAGAACCTAAAAGCGCTAATAAATTAGTATCTTTGCACGAAATTAATAAATCAAAAAACACACATAAAATGGAAGCAGTTGCTACTGATTTTGGAATACAAGAAGCTCTTAGTCAATTAGGAGTAAAAGATATAAATGAAGGAACTTCAACAGGTTCAAACAATTTTTCTAATGGCGAGATTATTGAAAGTTACTCACCTGTTGATGGAAAATTAATTGGCAAGGTAAAAACAACAACAAGAGCAGATTACGACAAAGTGATGGATATTGCCACTAAGGCATTTAAATCTTGGAGAGATGTACCTGCACCACAACGTGGAGAAATTGTGCGTCAATTCGGTAACAAATTAAGAGATTTAAAAGAACCATTAGGGAAACTTGTTTCTTACGAAATGGGTAAATCTTTGCAAGAAGGTTATGGAGAAGTGCAAGAAATGATTGACATCTGTGATTTTGCTGTTGGATTGTCTAGACAATTAAACGGTCAAACCATTCCCTCGGAACGTCCAGGTCATGTAATGCGTGAGCAATGGCACCCAATTGGTGTGGTTGGTATTATTTCGGCATTCAATTTTCCAGTAGCGGTTTGGTCTTGGAATACAGCTTTAGCATGGATTTGTGGCGATGTTTGTGTGTGGAAAGCATCCGAGAAAGCACCTTTGTGCTCTATTGCATGTCAGAATATAATTGCGGAAGTATTAAGAGACAACAACTTACCAGAAGGTATTTCTTGTATCATTAATGGCGATTATAAAGTTGGCGAATTCTTGACAACAGATACTAGAACTCCTTTAGTGTCTGCAACTGGTTCCACAAGAATGGGAAGAATAGTAGGAACAACAGTGGCTCAGCGTTTCGGAAAATCTTTATTGGAATTAGGCGGAAATAACGCCATTATTATTACTCCAACTGCCGATTTAAAAGTGGTTGTTCCTGGTGCTGTATTTGGTGCTGTTGGTACTTGCGGACAACGTTGTACTTCGACACGTCGTTTAATTATTCACGAATCTGTTTACGATAAAGTACGCGACGCAATTGTTGGTGCTTATGGTCAATTAACAATTGGAAACCCGTTAGACGAAAAAAATCATATAGGACCACTAATCGATCATGATGCTGTAAATATGTACTTAGCTGCTATTGAAAAAGCGAAAGCTGAAGGCGGAAACGTATTGGTTGAAGGAGGCGTTTTAGAAGGCGAAGGCTATAAAAGTGGTTGTTATGTGAAACCAGCAATTATTGAAGCTGAAAATCATTTTGAAATTGTACAACACGAAACATTTGCTCCTATTTTATACTTAATGAAATATTCTGGTGGTGTGGAAAATGCTATTGCAACTCAAAATGGGGTTGCTCAAGGATTGTCATCAGCCATTATGACCAACGAAATGAAAGAAGCAGAGAAATTCCTGTCTTATGCAGGTTCTGACTGCGGAATTGCCAATGTAAACATCGGAACTTCGGGTGCTGAAATTGGAGGTGCTTTTGGAGGTGAAAAAGAAACAGGTGGAGGTCGTGAGTCTGGAAGCGATGCTTGGAAAGTTTACATGCGTAGACAAACAAATACCATTAATTACTCTGATGAATTGCCTTTAGCACAAGGAATTAAGTTTGATTTATAAGAGATTAAGCGATTAAGAAAAGAGGTTGTCTAAAAGAGAAAAATAAGCCATCCAAAATATTTATTACAGAATCTCAAAAAATCTACATTAAGTATTAATGAGAAGTTGTAACTAGTTCGGTTTAGCATAAATATTTTTTAGAAAACCTCTTTTTGTTTCTAATTGTACTTAATTTTTCTTAAAACACGAATCGCTTCCTTGTATAATTTATAAACGTCGTTACTATACTTTTTTAAATAAGGTTTAGAACCCTCTAATTTAGTAATGGCTTCTTCAAACCCATTAAAGTAACAAATTAAATAAGTAACAGGAAGGTTTCTTAAATCGAATTCTTGCTGCTTATTGAGAGTTGCTCCAATTTGAATATCCTTTAAAAGCGCATTGTTAGCATTGTAAATGTGATGTAATATTTTCTTGTCAAATTGAGGCGGTTCAAACAATAATTGAGTTTCAATAGTGTAGGAAGCATTGTCATTAAATTTTATAAGCGTTTCTTCAAGTTTGTAATATTTATTTGTGCCTTGAAGCCCAAGGTTTACGTATTCTATAATATTGAAAGCATTTTCATTATAAGAAATGGATACTTCATCCAAAGTCGAAAAAAATAAACGTACTTGTTCGTTTATTAATTCAATATCTACTCGCGAATAAAATATTTTCTCTTTTACCTCTTTTTTCTGTCCAGCCCAACACATCACAAAATATTCTTTAAACACTTTGTATTGTGGGCTAAAATCTTTTCGTTTTTGCAAAAAGTCGAATACTCCGTCTAAAGTATATTCAATATTGTTTTGGGCATGATTTTCAATGGCAGCAACAATCTTAGAATTCACATCCTTTACTTCTATATCGAACACCTTTGGCATGCTCATGCTTCCATCTCTAAAAAATACAGAGCCACCATAATACTTCCATATATTTCTTCGTAACGAAGTAATTTCATCAATTGGTCTAATAGTAACCAATCCAACTACTTTATCGTCAGGTAAATGAGGAAATGGAATATTTTCATATTGTACAATAGGTGGATTTGCTAAATACGCATTGATGAGGTTTTGTATTTTACTGTCATCAAAAAAATCAACTCCATGAATGTTGTTGTCTTCATCTTCAATGCCAATAATGATGTACGAGTTGTTTTTAGGGTTGCTATTGGAAAGCGCACAAATGTGCTTTAGAAATTTTGCCTTACCCTCTCTTTCACCAATATTAATTTTTCGCTTTTTATCATAAAAACTGTTCTCATCGTTATGAGCCAATAGGTTTTTAATAAGTAAGCGTTTGTTAATCATGGTTATTTCCTGTGAAGGCAGGAATCTATTAAATTACAACTCCTTTTTCACTGTCACACTATTAGCTTGTGCAGTTGGGAACACCAATAAATCGGCAATATTTACATGTTGAGGTCTGGTAATGGCAAAATAAATAATATCTGCAATGTCTTCAGGTTGTAAGGCTTTATATCCTTTATAAACAGTATCAGCAACAGCATCACCTTTATAACGAACTTGTGAAAACTCAGTTTCAACTAGTCCAGGATTGATAGAAGACACTTTAATCTCGTAAGGATTCAAGTCAATACGCATGCCTTCCGTAATTGCAGCAACAGCATGTTTGCTAGCGCAATACACATTTCCTTTTGGGTAAACTTCACGTCCAGCCGAAGAGCCAATGTTTATGATATGCCCAGAATTCCTTTCTATCATTTGCGGAATTACGGCTTTACTCACATACAATAAACCCTTTACATTAATGTC
>CALZKX010000385.1 GCA_945788155.1 uncultured Flavobacteriaceae bacterium | reverse complement strand
GTTTGTGAAAATAATTTTCACGGCAGAACGACGACCATTATATCGTTTTCCAACGATCCTGTAGCACGTAAAAATTTTGGTCCTTATACCGAAGGGTTTATAAAAATAGAATACAATAATCTGCAAGCATTGGAAGAGGCTTTAGAAAGCTCATCTAATATTGCTGGATTTTTGGTAGAGCCAATTCAAGGTGAGGCTGGAGTTTATGTGCCAAGTGAAGGTTATTTGGCTAAAGCAAAAGCTTTATGCGAAAAGTATAATGTATTATTTATTGCAGACGAGGTTCAAACCGGAATAGCAAGAACAGGTCGCTTACTTGCTGTTGATCATGAAAATGTAAAACCAGATATTCTAGTATTAGGAAAAGCCTTAAGTGGAGGTGTTTATCCTGTATCAGCTGTCTTAGCTAATAACGAAATTATGAATGTTATTAGACCTGGTAATCATGGAAGTACATTTGGAGGTAATCCTGTTGCTGCTGCTGTTGCCATAGCTGCTCTAGAAGTTGTGAAAGAAGAAAAACTCACTGAAAATGCAGAATATTTAGGTAAGCTTTTTAGAGCTGAAATGAACAAGTACATTGAGCAAAGTAACATAACTAAACTTGTAAGAGGAAAAGGCTTGTTGAATGCTATTTTAATTAATGATGATGAAGATAGTGATACAGCTTGGAATATATGTTTAAAGCTTAGAGATAATGGCTTATTGGCAAAACCAACACATGGTAACATTATTCGTTTTGCACCACCTCTAGTAATGACCGAAGAGCAGTTACTGGATTGTGTAAGTATAATTACAAAAACGCTTAAAGAGTTTGAAGTGTAAGCCTAGAATAATTTTATAGAAAAAGAGCGACTTAATTCAACTAAAAATAAGTGATTAGGTCGCTTTTTTTAGTGCTAAATATAAATAAGTTGCTTTTCTGAATATAATGAAGAATCTAACACAAAAGGATTTAATTAGTAATGCAAATGAGATTTTTTCGACTACGCTCAAAATGACAAAAGCTTAATTTTTTTATGGAGCCAGTTCAGAAAATGGAAATAAATCAATATTTCTGAGTACCCAAAATAAAATAACGATAATTAAAATTGAAAACGTCACTTTAGATTTGTGCAGAAGGTTTGGGATGTTTTTACCAAGCATGTCATTCATAACATACACGAATCCTTGATAGAGTAAAACCATAGCTAAAAGAACAATCATATAATTATGCCTTACACCTTCAATGATGTTTCCATTCAAAATTTTGTGAGCTGCTCTTTGGCTGCCACAACCAGGGCAATAAATTCCTGTAGCAGCATAAACAGGACAACTAGGGAATAGGTTTGTTTCGGTAGGGTTCCAAAAAACATAAAGTGACAACATACCTAAAAGCGCTAGCACTCCTATTATAATAAAGGTTGATTTTAATTTAGAAATCCCCATTGTTTAATGCACTAAAAATAGCAACGCCAAAAATGAGCATATAAATAAGCCAACCAATTACAGCAATTCCAATAGATACTAATCCCCAGGTTTTTGCATTTTTTGAAGCGTTAATGGCTTCATCATAATTCCCATCTTCATAACTGCTATTTACCTTAGTTGCATAAATAATGCTCACTATGCCTATTGGTAAACAACAAAGTATGGTACTAATAATTGCGAGTGCTAAATAGCTATTTGGTCTAGGTGGTTTAATTTGTTCCATTTCAAAATTTTAAGTTGTTATTGGTTTTGCTGCCACTGCTCTAAGGCTTCATTATATTGCTCCATAAAACCATCAATACCTATTGTGTAGAAAACATAAACTACTCTAATAACCATTAATATATTAATTATTAAAACAACTAAGGCAACAATTTTTGCAGTTTTCATTGCTTCAATATTTTCATAATTTTCAGGATTTGCGTAAGCTTCTTTTAGTTTGGTATAGGCTATATAGAATGCAATACCTGCAAATACAACTCCTATTCCAAAAAGGCAGCAGCATAAAAATCCTAAAATTGATAAAATGTAAACTAAAGTTGTATTGAGTTTTTGTTGTTCCATAGTAAAAAGTATCTAGTTGGTTAATTTTAATACGTAGTTAATTACAATAAATGCAATGCTTAAAACTACTAAAGTTATTTTAATTTTTTCAGCATACTTAATTTTAAAAAAGAAATTCAAGATTATAAATATGCCTAAAGCAAAAAGCGGATAAATTCCTGGGTACATGCTAAAAGCAGCCACAAATTCTCCTTGAAACAAAAACACCAGAGATCTTTGAAAACCACAGCCAAAGCACTCTATTCCCAGTAATTTTTTACTAAGGCAGGGCAACATGTAATCTTTGGGTGAATTTATAAAAAACGTTAAAAGCATGGTGCTAATTTATAAAAAGTAAGTGAAGTACACGAGATATTAGTATTTTTGGACTCATAAAAAGTAAGTATTATATAAAATGTCAAGAATAGTTAATATTGTTTTAATCCTTATAGGTGGTTTAATCGCACTTTATGCACAAGCCGAAGAAAATCAGAATGTGTATATTTTAATTGTAGGCATCATTTTATTAATGTCTGGTTTGTATAGGCTTTCGCGAGGTATTTCAAATAAACCAACTATTAATGACAGTTTTATAAAGGAAGAAGAAGAATGACTTTTAAAGTAGGTGATGAGGTTGAGGTATTAGATGAAACCATTAGTGGTAAAATTGTGCGAGTTGAAAATAATACGGCTATTATTAGTACTACTGAAGGTTTTGAACTCGAGTTTTTAGTTAAGGAATTAGTTTTAAAACAACAAGGTAGTTTAGAGTCAAATATATTTTCTAAAACATCACTTAATGAAGCAGTTTCACAAAAGGAAACTAAAAAAAGAAAGATTCAAAAAGTGAAGCCTAAAGAACGTTTTCAGCCTACAATGGAAGTTGACCTTCACATACATCAGCTCACTAATTCCACCAAAGGAATGTCCAGTCACGACATGCTAACATTACAACTTAATACCGCTAAAAGACAGTTGGAGTTTGCAATGAGGAAGCGCATTCAAAAAATAGTATTTATTCATGGCGTTGGCGAAGGTGTACTAAAACTAGAACTTGAGTATTTATTTAAGCATTACGACACTGTAAAGTTTTACAATGCAAATTACCAAAAGTATGGCTTAGGTGCTACTGAGGTGTATATCTATCAGAACCCAACCTTATAATGTAAATGAATAAGTATAGGTCCCTAGTTCTTCAAGAGTGGAATTCAAAATAGTCAAATCTAGATTAGTAATGCTAAATGTGACTGTAACTGTTCTAACACCAGCGTCATCTATGTATTCTGAAGCATAATTTACAGTACCAGTTTGGGCTTCATAGTCTTTAATAATATTAACCGAAGACGATGGTAAATCGTTACATATCAACTCCAAAGGATTTCCATTATAAGTTCTATAATTAAACTTTACTGAGCTATTATCGATATTGAAAGAGCCAGTATGCGGATTATCGACTGGATTGAATATTAAATTATTGGTCTCATTTACAGGAAATTGCAGTGTTAAGGATTCATCGGCATCATCTTTTAAGGTATAAATCACATAATTGTCACTATTTTCATCACCACATAAAGCCAATGTTTCATTAAACACTAAATCTACAGTAATAATTTCACCATCATTGCATGATGTGATTAAAAAGACCGAAGCTAATAAAATAAAAAACGATTTGCGCATAGTATTGAATTTGTAAGCAAAAATAAAGGAATTGTATTTTAAAACGAATCATAACAAAAATAATTTTACTTAATGTATTTTTGTGCCTCAAAAGAAATAAATATGAGGCAAGTATATTTTGATAATGCTGCAACAACTCAAATACGTAGTGAGGTCATTGATGCAATGGCTATTTGTTTAAAAAATAATTATGGAAATGCTTCATCTACCCATAGTTTTGGTCGTTCATCTAAATCTTTAATTGAAGGAATTAGAAAAGAAATTGGATCCTATTTTAATGTATCTACTGGAGAAATTGTGTTTACTTCTGGAGGCACAGAAGCCGATAATTTAGTGCTTCGAAGTGCTGTAAGGGATTTAAGTGTTACTGAAATTATTACATCTAAAATTGAACATCACGCCATTTTACACACTATTGATGAGCTTGTAAAAGAGTATGATATTACAGTGCAATATGTAAATATTGATGCGAATGGAATGGTCGATTACAACCATTTAGAAACCTTATTACAATCACATGAAAAACAGTTGGTGACCTTAATGCATATAAATAACGAAATTGGAAATATGCTAGATATAAGAGGTGTTGCTCTTATGTGTAAAACCAATAATGCATTGTTTCACAGCGATACTGTGCAATCTGTTGGGCACTACGCCTTAGATTTACAAGACATTCCTATCGATTTTTTAGCAGCAAGTGCACATAAGTTTCATGGACCAAAAGGCGTTGGTTTTTGTTTTATAAGAAAAGGCTCAGGGCTAAAGCCATTAATTTTTGGAGGCGAGCAGGAGCGAGGCTATCGCGCAGGCACCGAAAGTGTGCATAATATTGTAGGTTTGGGTGAATCGCTTAAACTGGCATATACAAATCTTGAAAAAGAAAGTGCTTATGTAAAAGGTTTAAAAGAATATTTTATTTCAAAAATTTCAAAAGAGTTACCAAAAGTAGAATTTAATGGTTGCTCTGGCGATATGGAAAAAAGCACCTATACCTTGGTTAATATGCGTTTACCAGTATCAGAAGAAAAATCGGCAATGCTTTTGTTTCAATTAGATTTAAAGGGTATTGCTTGCTCCAAAGGCAGTGCTTGCCAAAGTGGTGCTACGGCAAGTTCACATGTGCTTTCGCAAATACTCAATGCAGAAGAATTACAAAAACCATCAGTTAGGTTTTCTTTTAGTATTTATAATACCAAAGAAGAAATAGATTATTTGCTTGAAATATTGAAAGGGTTAATTAACGCTTAACTTGAAAAATTAAGAGTCCTGCAAAGATTAAATTAGAAACCAACTAAATTAAAAAATAATTGGATTAGCTTCGCTAAAATTTAGATTAAAAATGGCAGGAAGAATTGTTGCCCAAAGTCTTAAAGTAACAATAGAAAACTTAATGTATTACTTCTTATTAACTATTTTTAGTGTTCAATAATTTTTCCCATTTATTAATTTATTGTTTGATTTGGCGTAAATAGGTCTTATCGTCCAGCTATTTTTTCTTTTCTTGCTAAAAATAAGCCATGAGGAAATAAATAGTATTATTGCCGAAACTATAATATAAATAAAGAATTCTGGTATAGTACTAGACAAGTCAATAAGCATTCCATCACCTGGGAAAATGCCAAAACCCAATAATGCAGGAATCCTAAACCAATAATAACATGAAATAGCTAGAGCCGCAAAGAGTTTAATTAGCTCATTTTTGTTTATATATCTTTTTAAAATCACATAAGCTAAGGTTGTTACTATAGCTCCTAACATTGGTTGTTTATATATCATTATAAGTTGACCAAAACTATATATTCCTTGAAAATCCGGAAATTGAAACCATCCCCAAACAAAGCCAGGAAATGCTCCAATAGTTAAAAATCCAGTTAGTTTATGATATATCGTCTTGCTTGTAGAAAGTGGATTAATATTAGGTGTTGAATCCGGACATGGTGTAACACATTTAAAGCATTGATTACAGTGTGCATTAGGAAGTGATAGCTTACTTTTTTGTCCATATAATTTTTCTACAGGATGTATTGGGCAAAGTCCAGAACACCAAGCGCTTTTCCATTCATAAAAAAAACCTACAACAATTGCAATAGCAGCTATTGAAAATAATAAAATTGCTGTTGCTGGACCATTCATGTCAAATATAGCATGCCTCATTGGCACAATAATAAAGAGTGCAATAATTGCAATTAGATTTAACTTTCCTGACTGTTTTATTGTTAGTTTTTTTCTTTTAGACATACCTAAGTGCCTAAATAATAAAGACATGGATGCCATTGGGCAAACGTTGCGCCATAAGCCTGCTAAAAATACTAATAGTAGTGGAGCTATAGGTATTAAAATATTCCAAAACAAATGAATTCCTAGAGTAGGATTAAATATCAAGTTATAAATGATATATACTCCAATAAGCCAAACTGTGTATTGTACAGCTCTCCAAATTAAAATTGAAGAGCGTGATAATTTATTGCTAGATTTTACTCTATATTTTTCCATTGTAAGTTAAATTAGTTATTTAGATTTGAGGATAAATCAATAATAGAGGACAAAATAATCTCTTTTTATAATAAACACTAATTTAATCTATATCATGTAGAATAAATCGATAATAGGAGGGTAATCTTAAAATTGAAATCCAACCCTAAGGTTGAAGATTCTGGGTGTTAGGTAATTTGGGATCGAGTATTGGCGTTTTGAGTACACATCCCTAACCCAAGTGTTTGTAATGGAGTTTTGTACGTCGAACATATTAAAAATTTCAAAGCCTACACTTAGCTCTGTAAATTTTTGTTTCCATCCAGAGTAGGTTTTGTCTTTATTTATAATAACATACGAGAGCCCAAAATCTGCTCGTTTATAGTCTGGTAAACGCTCTTGGTAATTAT
>CALZKX010000384.1 GCA_945788155.1 uncultured Flavobacteriaceae bacterium | reverse complement strand
CAAGCAACTATATTACTGGTGCCATACATGTAATTGATGGAGGAATGAACGTGACCTAACGTGACTAAAATATTTCAAATCCATGTTAGATAGTTTAAGATAAATTAATATGAATACAATAAAAGCATACAAAGAAATTGATATTCCTATAGGTGACATTCACATAAAGGGAAATTTTAGGCAAGCACAAAATAGTAAAGGCATCATTTTGTTTTCTCATGGTAGTGGTAGTAGTCGATTAAGCTCTAGGAATAATTATGTTGCCGATATTTTATTGAATAATGGATTTTCAAGTTTGCTGTTCGATTTATTAACACCAAAAGAAGATGCTATTTACAAGAATAGGTTTGATATAGAACTCCTCACAGATAGGTTGGTTAGTGTTACCAAATGGATTAAAAAAAATAAGAATATAAAACAGTTACCACTAGGTTATTTTGGCGCAAGCACAGGCGCTGCATCAGCACTTAGTGCTGTGGCTAAATTAGGTAAAACTATATCAGCTGTAGTGTCTAGAGGAGGTCGGCCAGATCTTGCTATGAAAGATTTAAGTTATGTTAAAACACCTACACTTTTATTGGTAGGAAGTAACGATGATGTTGTTATTGAGTTAAATAAAAAGGCATTGGCTAACATATCTGGGATTTGTGAATTAAGAATTATTGAAGGTGCTACGCATTTATTTCCAGAACCTGGTAAACTGGATCTTGTTGCAAAAGAAACCAGCGATTGGTTTGATACACATTTAATAATATAAAAAGTTATGCAATGTTTAAAGATAGAATAGAAGCAGGAGAGCAATTAGCGAATAAATTGTTAGAATTCAAAAACAATAAAAACGCAGTGGTAGTTACCATTCCAAGAGGTGGTTTGCCTATTGGATATGTTATTGCAAAAAAATTAAATCTCCAATTGGAAATTGTTCTTTCGAAAAAAATTGGGCATCCGCTTCATAAAGAATTTGCAATTGGAGCTGTAACCTTAAACGACATTATACTAAGTGAAAATGCTAGAGATATTTCAAATAATTACATAGATAATGAAACCAGTAGAATCCGAACTATTTTAAAACAGCGCCAAGGCATGTATTATGGTGTAAGTACACCTGCAAGTTTTAAAGACAAGATTGTAATCTTAGTTGATGATGGCGTTGCTACAGGTCAAACATTAATATCAAGCATTAATCTTATTCACCAACAGCAGCCTTCTCAAATAATTGTAGCCTTACCTGTTGGCCCTCCTTCGGTTATTACAAAAATAAATAATATGGCATCGGTAAAAAATACAATTTGCTTGCTCACGCCTTTTAATTTTCAAGCTGTTGGGCAATTCTATAAGGAATTTTATCAGGTTGATGACAGTGAAGTTGTTAGACTATTAAAAGAAGCTAACCAAACGACAATTGACAATTAAAGATTGATAAACGTGTAAATTTTAATATGCCATGATACTCCATGATTTTAGTAACGAAAATTCAATTTTAAACCAGTTTATCGCTGAATTAAGAGATGTCAATATTCAAAAAGACACTATGCGCTTTAGGAAAAATATTGAGCGAATTGGAGAGGTGTTGGGTTATGAATTAAGCAAAACCTTAAATTATAAAGACAAAAAAGTAGAAACTCCCTTTGGCAGTAAATTGGTATTAATACCACAAGACAACCCTGTATTATGCTCCGTTTTACGAGCAGGTTTACCATTGCACCAAGGGCTTCTAAATTATTTTGACAAGGCCGAAAACACATTTATTTCGGCATATAGGCAGCATAGGGATAATCAAGATGCATTTAAGGTTATTGTAAAATATTTAGCTGCTCCATCATTAACGAATAAAACGTTAGTGCTTACAGACCCAATGTTGGCTACAGGTAAAACCCTGGAAAATGTCCATAATGCCTTAAAGAAGCATGGTAATCCAAAACAAATACATATTGTTTCGGTTATTGGTTCAAAATCTGGTGTGGAATATGTTAAAAATATTTTTCCAGAAGATACACATTTATGGATTGCCACAATCGACGATACATTAAGCAGTAAGGGTTATATAATTCCTGGGCTAGGTGATGCTGGAGATTTGTCTTTTGGATTAAAACTATAATCAAATAGTTGTAAAAAAAAGCAGGAAGTCGAAACTCCCTGCTTTCTTGAAAAGTTCAATTATATTATTCCTCTTATAGCACTTCCAATAACTCTTTATTACTAAAAAACCACTAGAACCATAAGCCAAACTATAGCTTTGAACTCTCAATAATAAGCTTTAGCATTTTACAATGAAAAAACTTATATGCTTTAAAGAAACAGGAAGCCGAAACTTCCTGTTTCATCTAAAGAATTCAATTTTATTGTTCAACTTTCAGTGACCATTGACCATACTTTATTGCTAAAGGAACAATCAAAGAGAACTTATGGGTGAACCATAATTTCAAACCCTTTATAACAGACCGAGCATTTTTCAATGTTCAACCTGTATGCTTTAAAGAAACAGGAAGCCGGAACTTCCTGTTTCATCTAAAGAATTCAATTTTATTGTTCAACTTTCAGTAATCATTGACCATACTTTATTGCTAAAGGAACAATCAAAGAGAACTTATGGGTGAACCATAATTTCAAACCCTTTATAACAGACCGAGCATTTTTCAATGATCGACCTGTATGCTTTATAAGAAACAGGAAGCCGGAACTTCCTGTTTCCTTTAAAGAGCTTAATTTCATTATCTAATGAATCAATATCCAAAACAACTTTATTGCTAAAGGCATCTTAAAAATCAATATCACCAAAAAATAATTTTAAACTCAATATATAGTCTATAAGGTCTTACGATTTATAGACTTTTATTTTAAAATTCAGCAGTAAATCAATGAACATATTAACTATGGAACTAATATAAAGGATATTGTTCCTTTTTAAAATGATATATATCAGTTTTGGAAAATAAACTAAAAAAAAGTGTTTTTTATGCCAAAACTAAATTACTTTCAGCTTTGTTAATATTTTCTACGCCTTGTAGTAAGGCGTCTGGGTTAAATAATATGCTGTTAATTCCTTTTTTTACAAAGAAAGAAGCAAATCTTGATATTAATTTAAATAACGTGAGTTCGATATAACTAAAAGTATATAGTCAAAATATAATTACTTGATTGTTAGTGTGATATTTATTTATTGTAAACACCCTCCTTGCTCCTCCCTCAAGGGAGGAATTTCCAAAGATGACATTGTCCCCTTGAGGATTATCGAGATAAAAGCGACAGCTTTTGTTGAAGATACCGAGCGAAGCTCATTAGGGGTGTTTTTATTTCAATCAGCTTTAGTCAATGACTTTTATTTTGAACTCACGTTAAATACTATAATGAAGTGAGTTTGCTATAATTTTAAATATCATTTTTTAGTACATGACAAAAATTGTTTCGAACATTAATCAATCCATAGTTTTTAAGGTTAATCAAACCTCACAGGTTTTTAAAACCTGTGAGGTTTTCAAAATGAATATATGGTAACATATTAAAAAACAACATTTTATGTTATTGTAATTTTTTTGTCATGTACTAAAATATTATTTATTGGATGCTAATTAACATAAGTGCCTTATTAGGGAGAGCCTTTCGGCTTTCGTTCAAGATAGGTTAAAATCGAGATTCAATAAAGGTTTTCATTTTTAAGATTTAATAGGGCAACACATTATAAACAGCATTTAAAAGAAATAACCCAATTAAAAAAAGTAATATATATATAACCTGTACCAGTTTTACATTAATAAATTTTAACCACAAAACGGTTTGCTTAGGAAATATGAATAATGAAAGCCCTATACAAAGAGAGCTCCATCCAATTAAAGTGATTATAAGCTTATAGTTTGGCTCCCATATATTGTGAAATAAAATATTTAATAAGCCCACAATAATGGCAACAAAAGATGAGATGATTAAAAATTTTTCATCTTTTAAATCTTCAAATATTTGTTTTATTCGCTTTGGGTTGAAACTTAATATAAAAAAGAAAATAATAAGATACCATCCCCAGAATTTTGCTAAAAAGATTGAATTTTCCATGATTTAATTTTGTTGTTCGTGTAATACTAAAAATGGCACATCGGTATGGTAACTTATTTCTTTAACAGTTGGTGAAAATAAAATTCTTTGAAAGTAGTTTAAGTTTTTTGCTACCATAGCGATAATATCTATGTCTCTGCTTTGCACAAAACATTGTACAGCATCTTCTAAATTGTCATTGGTTAAAAAATGAAAGCTATAATTGTTGCTAAAAAAATAGTCTTCCAATAACTCTTTATATTTTATTTGGTCTTTGTTTAAATCTTTTTCCTTTTTAGTTATGTGGAGGATTCTTAAAAAAGAGGGAAACGCTTCTAAAACCTCAGAAATAGGTTGCAATGTTTGTATGTGATACAAGATGGATAAATCGGTTGGGAAAGCTATCTCGTTTATGCTTTTAAACTTAGCATTTTCTGGAACTACAAGCGTAGTGCAAGGGACTTTGGTTATAACATCACCTGTATTGCTGCCTATAATAAACTTTTTTAATCCAGAAGCACCTTTGGTCCCTATAACAATCATGTCTATATTCTTTTCTTGAACATGATTTCTAATGGATTCAATAAAAAAGTTATAGTCTGTAATGGTATAAAATTTATGTTTCTTATTATGCGGCAATTCTTTTGAAATTCGCTTTAAAAGTTCCCGTAGTTTTTTCTTTGCGAGTTTAGTCTGTACGTCTTCTATTGTTTCTGGAGTGGTTATATAGGATGTATCTACAGATGCTATATTGCCTAATCTATTAACGTGCAATATAAAAAAGTGGCATGTGGAATTTTCGAAAAAACTAAGAGCATATTGTATGGCATTCCAAGAGTTTTCTGAAAAATCTGTTGGTAATAATATTGATTTCATTTTTAATCCCTCTTAATATTACAAATTTAATTGTAAGAGGTATTACACAAAATGATATTCGTCATATTGATTTTGAAAGTAAAAAGATTTTAGTAAATATCTTTAAGCTTTTGAAGTTCTAAAATTTTAATATTTCTACCTTCAATAGCAATGAGACCTTGTTTTTTAAAATGTGACATGGTCCTAATCAGGGTTTCGGTAGCTATACCAGCTACACTTGCCAAATCGCTACGTGAGATTTTTATGGGATCTTCGGGTTTTCGATTTAATTTTTCGGCAAATTTTAAAATAGTTACAGCGGTTTTTTTGTTTACCGAACTGTAAGCCATTTGCAATAATTGGTCTTTTACTCCAGTAAGATCGTTGGTTAACAGTTGTATTAGTTCTAAAGCAATTTTATGGTTGGTGTCTAGTATATTTTTAAGATCATTTTTTAAAATACCTACCATTTCCAGATCCTTAATGGCTGTTGCTGTTTCTTGATAAGGTATGTTTTTGGTAAAAGACAAATAGCCAAATATATCGTCTTCTTTGTATAATCCTGTGGTGAGTTCTTTGCCAAGTTCGTCGAGCTTATAGCATTTTACCACACCTTTGCTTATTAAATAAATATAATTGGAGTGATCTCCTTCATTATAAATTATTTCATCTTTTTGATACTTAAATACCTCGCCATTATCATAGATATAATTTTTAAAGTCGTTTAATGTTTTAATTTCAT
>CALZKX010000383.1 GCA_945788155.1 uncultured Flavobacteriaceae bacterium | reverse complement strand
ATTGGATGTGGCCTTGTAAAAATGAAGGTGAAGATGCTCGTTTATATGAAGCTGTGCAAGCAGTTTCAGAATTTGCAATTGATTTAGGAATTAATGTGCCTACAGGAAAAGATTCTTTATCCATGAAGCAGAAATATCCAGATGCCGAAGTAATCGCTCCTGGAACTGTAATCATTTCGGCAGCTGCAAATTGTAATGATATTACAAAAGTTGTGGAGCCTGTTTTTCAAAAAAATCAAGGCGATATTTATTACATTAACATATCGCAAGACAACTTTAAGCTTGGAGGAAGTTCGTTTGCTCAAATAATGAATAAGATTGGAAGTAATACACCTAATGTAAAAAGTGCCGCTTATGTTAAAACCGTTTTCAATACGATTCAACAGTTAATAAAAGATAAAAAAATCGTTGCTGGACACGATGTGGCTTCAGGTGGATTGATAACAACCTTATTGGAACTATGTTTTGCAGATAATAATCTTGGTGCGGAATTGGATATTTCAGCATTGAATCAAAAAGATTCATTTAAAGTGTTGTTTTCAGAAAATTCAGGAATTGTGTTTCAGGCAAAAGATGCATCAATCGAATCCGTTTTATCAGAAGCAAATATTGAATTCTTCAACATTGGAAAAGTTACCAATAGTGATGTGTTAAGCATCATCAATCAAGCCGAAGTATTTACTTTAACAATATCGAGATTAAGGGATGTTTGGTACAAAACCTCTTTCCTACTCGACCAAAAACAAACGGCTAACAATCTGGCAGAAGAACGCTACAACAACTATAAAAATCAACCATTGCAATATAATTTTCCAAAACACTTTACAGGAAAATTACCCTTCCCCTTTGGGGAAGGTCGGGATGGGGCTCCAAAAGCAGCAATCCTACGTGAAAAAGGTTCTAACTCCGAACGTGAAATGGCAAATGCTATGTATCTGGCAGGTTTTGATGTAAAGGATGTACACATGACCGATTTAATTTCTGGTCGTGAAACGTTGGAGGACATTCAGTTTATTGGAGCAGTTGGAGGATTTAGCAATTCAGATGTTTTAGGTTCTGCCAAAGGTTGGGCTGGAGCTTTTAAATACAATGAAAAAGCCAATGCCGCTCTTAAGAAATTCTTTGAAAGAGAAGACACCTTATCTGTCGGAATTTGTAATGGTGCACAATTATGGATGGAGTTGGATTTAGTAAATCCAGACCATGACCTACATGGTAAACTCACCTATAATGATTCTGGAAAACATGAAAGTGCATTTACGTCTGTTAAAGTTCAGGATAATAATTCGGTGATGTTATCAACTTTGTCTGGAAGTACTTTGGGTGTTTGGATTAGTCATGGTGAAGGGAAATTTGATTTACCATATTCAGAAGATAAATACAACATCGTAGCCAAATATGGATATGAAGGCTATCCACACAATCCGAATGGTTCCAATTTTAATACAGCTATGATGTGCGATAAAACTGGACGCCATTTAGTTACCATGCCACATATTGAGCGTTCTACTTTCCAGTGGAATTGGGCTAACTATCCTGTAGGCAGAAAAGATGAGGTGTCTCCTTGGTTAGAGGCGTTTGTAAATGCCAGACTGTGGTTAGAAGATAATTTATAAGTTTTTCTGGTTTTTAAAAAAATCAAGGCGTTTATTTATATTAATCTCCTTTTTTTGCTCCATATTTGAAAATCCTATTAAATTTCATACTTTGCAACTCTCCTAACTAAAAGAAATTAATGACACCCATTACACGAATTTTCGATTTTCCACTTTATCAATTAAAAACCTATAATTTAGATAAGGCATTAACCATGAAAAAAAATGGTAAATGGCAATCTACTTCTACCCAAGACTATATAAACCAAGCCAATGCCATAAGCCGTGGCCTATTAAAACTTGGCGTGCAACCCAACGATAAAATTGCTGTCATCTCAACAACCAATAGGACCGAATGGAATATTATGGATATTGGCATTCTTCAAATAGGCGCACAAAACGTACCCATTTATCCAACCATTTCTAAAGAAGATTACGAATACATCTTAAATCATTCCGAAGCCATTTATTGTTTTGTTTCTGATGCTGACATTATTGGAAAACTAAATGCCATAAAACAAAACACCAAGTTGAAAGGTGTTTACACATTTAACGATGTTGCTAATGAAAATAGTTGGAATGAGGTGTTGAAACTAGGTGAAGACAATAGTAATCAAGAAGTGGTTGAATACAGAAAAAATAACGTAAAGCCAGAAGATTTGGCAACATTAATATATACGTCAGGAACCACAGGTAAGCCTAAAGGCGTGATGTTGTCGCATAGTAATTTAGTGTCAAATGTCTTGGACAGTGAAAAACGTGTCCCTTTTGATTATGGTAAATCCAAAGCATTAAGTTTCCTTCCTGTGTGCCATGTGTTCGAACGGATGATTCTGTATCTATATCAATACTGTGGTGTAGAAATTTATTTTGCTGAATCCATTGAACAAATGAGCGAAAATTTAAAAGAAGTTAAACCAAATGTAATGACTGCTGTACCACGATTATATGAAAAAGTCTATGACAAAATTATCGCCAAAGGCACTGACTTATCTGGTATAAAAAAAGCCTTGTTCTTTTGGGCAGTAAACTTAGGTTTAAAGTATGAACCTTATGCAGCAAATGGTTGGTGGTACGAGAAACAATTAGCGCTTGCTAGAAAACTAATTTTCAGCAAATGGAAAGAAGGGCTTGGTGGAAATTTAGATTTAATGGTATCTGGTAGTGCAGCTTTACAACCTAGACTAACAAGAATTTTTGCAGCAGCTGGAATGCCAATTATGGAAGGTTATGGATTAACAGAAACCTCTCCTGTAGTATCAGTAAATGACCAACGCAATCGAGGTTTTAAAATTGGAACCGTTGGAAGAGTAATTGATAATGTAGAAGTTAAAATCGCTAATGATGGCGAAATACTTGTAAAAGGTCCAAATGTGATGCAAGGATATTACAAAGACCCAGATAAAACAAGTGAAGTCATGTCTGGCGAATACTTTCATACAGGCGATATTGGAGAAATATGTGATGACGGATTTTTAAAAATAACAGACCGTAAAAAAGACATGTTCAAAACATCTGGTGGGAAGTATGTTGTGCCTTCATTATTGGAAAACCAATTAAAACAATCTCGTTTTATAGAACAAATTATGGTTATTGGTGAAGGTGAAAAAATGCCTGCAGCACTTATACAGCCTAATTATGAATTTATTGATGATTGGATAGAAAGAAAAGGCAAGGATGTAAAAAAAGATAAACTCTCAATTTGTTCATCTCAAATTATTAAAGATAGAATCCAAAAAGAAGTAGACGAAGCCAATCAACATTTCGGTAAATGGGAACAAATCAAAAAATTTGAACTTACTCCTGATATTTGGACTATTGACGATGGACACCTTACTCCCACAATGAAAATGAAGCGAAAAGTCATTAAAGAAAAATATAAAGACCTTATCGAAATAATATATCGCTCTTAATTAATTTAAACTCCTTACTTCAAGGAGTTTTTTTGTACTCAAACCTAACTTCAAAACAATTTTACTATGCACGCATAATTTTTTGTTAATTTACTATGCATGCATAGTAAATTTTATTATATTTGATTTTTGCTTAACCGTATGAAAGAAAAAACAATTGACTATGTGCTAAGAACAACTTGGCAAGCTGTAAACAAAATGTATAATGAAGAGGCCTTAAAGTTTGATAGCACGATGGCTACCGGTTTTACATTATTAAGTATCGATCCGGAAGAAGGCACACCATCTACAGCATTAGGCCCAAAAATGGGAATGGAAGCCACAAGTTTATCACGTATCTTAAAAACTATGGAAGAACGAGGCTTAATCGAACGTAAACCAAATCCAGATGATGGTCGTGGTGTTCTTATTCATCTCACAGATTTTGGAAGGGAAAAAAGGGAATATTCCCGAGAACGTGTGTTAACCTTTAATAATACAATTCGCGAAAATATTTCAGAAGAAAAATTAACTCATTTCTATGAAGTCGCAGAACTTATCAATGAAATGATTTCGAATAAAAAAATATACAATCAAGAAGAAATATCCAATTCAAAAGAAAATATTGTAAAATAAAATGAGCAAACGAAGAATTAAAAAGGTCGCAGTTATTGGTTCCGGAATTATGGGAAGCGGAATTGCTTGTCATTTCGCCAATATTGGTGTAGATGTGTTGTTATTGGACATTGTACCAAGGGAACTTAACGATGCCGAAAAAGCAAAAGGCTTATCGCTTGAAGATAAAATAGTTAGAAATCGTTTGGTTAACGATTCGCTTAAAGCCGCTTTAAAATCGAAACCATCGCCTATTTATCATCAAAAATTCGCCAATAGAATTACGACTGGGAATTTGGAGGATGATATTACAAAAGTAAAAGATGTCGATTGGATTATTGAAGTCGTTGTTGAGCGTCTTGATATTAAAAAAATGGTTTTCGAGAATCTTGAAAAACACAGAACTCCAGGAACCTTAATTACATCGAATACCTCGGGAATCCCTATTAATTTCATGAGCGAAGGTCGTAGTGAAGATTTCCAGAAGCATTTCTGCGGAACACACTTCTTCAATCCTGCGCGTTACTTAAAATTATTCGAAATCATTCCTGGCCCAAAAACTTCACAGGATGTGTTGGATTTCCTTAATGGGTATGGCGAACAATTCCTCGGTAAAACATCAGTAATTGCTAAAGATACACCTGCGTTTATTGGAAACAGAATTGGAATCTTCGGCATTCAATCCTTATTCCATCAAGTAAAAGAATTAGGGTTGACTATTGAAGAAGTCGATAAATTAACTGGTCCTGTTATTGGTCGTCCAAAGTCGGCAACCTTCAGAACGGTTGATGTTGTAGGTCTGGATACATTGGTTCACGTAGCCAATGGAATTTACAATAACTGCCCAGAAGATGAAGCACACGAACTCTTCAAATTACCTGATTTCATCAACACAATGATGGAAAACAAATGGCTGGGGAGCAAAACCGGACAAGGATTCTACAAAAAAGTAAAAGGTGATAATGGTAAAAGTGAAATCCTATCATTGGATTTAGATACATTAGAATATCGTTCAAAAAAGAGAGCAAACTTTACCACTTTAGAATTAACTAAAACTATTGATAAAGTAGTTGACCGTTTTAAAGTATTAGCTTCTGGAAAAGATAAAGCTGGTGAATTCTACAGAAAGAATTTTGCAGCCATGTTTGAATATGTGTCAAACAGAATCCCGGAAATAACAGACGAATTATACAAGATTGACGATGCCATGAAAGCTGGATTTGGCTGGGAACATGGACCGTTCCAGATTTGGGATGCCATTGGCGTTGAAAAAGGTATCGAGATCATGAAAGCCGAAGGCAAAAAACCATCGGCTTGGGTAAATGAGATGTTAGCTTCAGGAAATTCAACTTTCTATACAGTTAAAGATGGAGCGACTTATGCTTACGATATTCCAACAAAATCGCAGGAAAAAATTCCCGGACAAGATTCGTTTATCATTCTGGACAACATCAGAAAATCGCATGAAGTCTGGAAAAATTCTGGAGTTGTTATCGAAGATTTAGGAGACGGCATCCTGAACTGCGAATTCCAATCTAAGATGAATACCATTGGTGGCGATGTGTTGGCTGGATTGAACAAAGCGGTGGATTTAGCTGAAAAGGATTTTGATGGATTGGTTATTGGTAACCAAGGTGCCAACTTCTCGGTTGGAGCCAATATTGGTATGATTTTCATGATGGCTGTTGAGCAGGAATATGACGAATTGAACATGGCAATTAAATATTTCCAGGATACGATGATGCGAATGCGCTACTCGGCTATTCCAACAATTGCAGCGCCTCACGGAATGTCGCTTGGTGGTGGATGTGAATTATCCATGCACGCTGATAAAGTGGTTGCCGCAGCAGAAACATACATTGGACTTGTTGAATTTGGAGTTGGTGTAATTCCTGGTGGTGGAGGTTCCAAGGAAATGGCTTTGAGAGCATCAGATACCTTCAAAAAAGGTGATGTAGAATTAAACACATTACAAGAATACTTCCTAACTATCGGAATGGCTAAAGTAGCTACATCTGCTTACGAGGCCTTTGATATGGGAGTATTACAAAAAGGAAAGGATATTGTTGTAGTCAATAAAGACCGACAAATTGCAATGGCTAAAGCACATGCCAGATTAATGGCTGATGCAGGTTATACACAACCTGTAAAACGTAAAGATGTGAAGGTATTGGGTAAGCAAGCCTTGGGAATGTTTTTAGTAGGAACAGATGCTATGGAAGCAAGCAAATACATAAGCGAACACGACCACAAAATTGCCAATAAATTGGCGTACGTCATGGCTGGAGGCGATTTATCTGAACCAACTCTTGTTAACGAGCAATACTTATTAGATATAGAACGTGAAGCATTCCTTTCGCTTTGTACCGAAAGAAAAACGCTTGAACGTATTCAACACATGTTAAAAACTGGGAAACCTTTACGTAACTAATGTTACGAGTACAAAGTATAATGAATCAAGTATTAAGTAATTAATAAAACTATGCATCGATTTGAAGAACTACAAATTTGGCAAAAAGCAATGAATGTCGTTGAAAATAGTTATAGAGCTACCTCTAATTTACCCAAAGAAGAAAAGTATAATTTGACTTCTCAAATTAGAAGAAGTGCTGTTTCAATCCCATCTAATATCGCTGAAGGAGCTGGAAGAAACACCAATGGAGAATTCAGGCAATTTCTTGGAATTGCAAACGGTTCATCATTTGAATTATTAACACAATTATATTTATCTAAAAGATTAAATCT
>CALZKX010000382.1 GCA_945788155.1 uncultured Flavobacteriaceae bacterium | reverse complement strand
ATTTCCTATGATATAAACGCCAAGCATATTTTAGTTAGATTAAACCCATCAAGCAATGATACTTTAAAAGCTTATAATAAGCTTTTAAATTTAAGAGAACGATTTAAAAATAAAAATTTTGATACCTTAAAAAAAGAACTTCACAACGGCAATACTCTTTTAGTTGAAGATTTGGGCTATTTTTCGGCATTTAAAATGGTGTACGATTTCGAAACCCAAGCATATAAAACCCAAGTTGGTGAAGTGTCCATGCCTTTTAGGACACAGTTTGGCTACCATATAGTAAAGGTGGTGGATAAACGTAAATCCAGAGGCGAAATTACCGCAGGGCATATCATGATTGCCAAAAACCAAAAAGATGCTACCCAAGACCCTGAAGCCAGAATAAAAGAAATCTATAAACTTATAGAGCAAGGTCAAGAATTTGAAATATTAGCAAAACAATTTTCACAAGATAAAAACTCAGCAGGCAAAGGCGGAAAATTAGCACCTTTTAAAAGCGGTCAATTAAGCTCTGTTATTTTTGAAGACATGGCTTTTAGTTTACAAGAAGATGGAGCTATTTCTAAACCTTTCGAGACCGAATATGGATGGCATATTATTAAGCGTTATAGCATTAAGCCTATTGGCAGTTTTGAAGATATTCAATATGAGCTCAAAAACAAAATAAGCAGGGATTCGCGTTCAAAACTCATTAGTGCTTCAATGCAAAACAAGCTAAGGAAACTATACAAAATTAGTAATGAGAATTTGGCAAGAGACTACTTTGTTTCAATATTAAACAACGATTTTTATAACGCGAAATGGCAATTGCCTCAAGGGTTCCCAAAAGAAAAAATCATATTGACCATTGGCGATGAAAATTGGATTTATAAAGATTTTTTTAACTTATTAAGAGCGCAACAAAAAGGGGTAGATAAACAAAAGCCTTTTCAAGCCATTGTTGATGATGCATATGAAACATTTTTAAGCAACTGTGTTTTAAAGTACCATGAAAAAAACCTTGAAAATACAAATCAAGAATTTGCCCAAATTTTAAATGAGTACAGAGAAGGACTTTTATTGTTCGATTTAATGGAAACCAAAATTTGGAATGCTGCAAAAAATGATACTTTAGGAATTAAATCGTATTACAACAATAACAAAGAAAAATATAAGTGGGAAACTCGAGTAGAAGCCATAGTTGCAACGGCATCTAAAGAAAAAGATATCAAAAAAGTTTTGAGCTTGTTTAAAAAAAGTGAAACCATTGAAAAAATTAAAGAAACAATCAATACCAACGATGAACAAAAAGTAATCTTTACTTCAGGGACTATGACCGCAGACCATCAAGCCTTACCAGAAAAATTCGAATTTAAAGAAGGTGTTTCTAAAATTTATTCTCAAAATAATGCGTATTATGTCGTAAAGGTTACTAAATTAATACCTGAATCTTTTAGAAATTTAGACCAATCCAAAGGCATGGTTATCAACGATTACCAACAAGAGCTTGAAAAAAAGTGGATGAAAGACTTAAAGAGTAAATATAAGGTTACTATTAATCAAGATGTTTTAAGTAACGTTAAGGCTCAAATACAAAACTAATTGACTATTAAAAAGTTTATACCAACGTTATTGTTTATGGCAATTATATTTTCATGCGATTTTTTTAAAAAATCTCAAGATGAAAATGTAGTAGCTAGAGTAAATAACACCTATTTATATACAAGGGATATAGAGCACCTTATTACCGAAACAACATCTAAAGAAGACAGCACCCTAAGAGTTAATAACTACATTAACCATTGGGCAACACAACAATTGTTAATGGATGGAGCCCAATTAAATTTAACACAAGAAAAACAAGAAGAGTTTAATCAATTGGTAGATCAATATAAAAACGATTTATTTATTAAAGCATATTTAGAAGCACTGGTAAAAAGAAGTATAGATACCACAGTTACAGAGCAAGAAGCTAAAGAAGTTTACCACAGAAATCAAGAAACATTTAAGCTTAACGAAGAACTTATAAAGTTTAGATACATAAACGTAAACGAAAACATGGCTAATCTAGATGAGATTGAAACACAGTTTAAACGGTTTAACAATCAAGACAAAAAAGTGTTAGACTCAATCGCTATTCAGTTTAAATCCTATTCGCTAAACGATTCCATTTGGATTAGGGCAAACCAAGCACTAGTAAAAATTCCTGCATTAAACCCAGAAAATAAAAAAGAACTGTTAAAAAAATCTAATTTTATACAGCTCAAAGACTCATTAGGTTTATATTTGATGCATACAAACGATGTGCTATTACGTAACGAAAATGCACCAATAGAATTTGTAATGCCAACCATTAAACAAATCGTTATAAATAAGCGAAAGTTGGAGTTTATTAAAGAATTAGAAAAAGACATCACAAAAGATGCCATTAAAAACAAACAATTTGAAATTTTTAACTAAAGTGAAATATTTTGTATTAAGCATGTTAATGCTAACGTCATTTACAACAATGGCTCAAGAAATTATTGAGGACAAGAAGGAGGAGAAAAAAGTTGAAAAGAAAATAGATCCCTCTCAACGTATAAAATTAGATGGTGTAGCTGCTGTAATTGGCGATTATGTTGT
>CALZKX010000381.1 GCA_945788155.1 uncultured Flavobacteriaceae bacterium | reverse complement strand
ATATCTTCTAGGCTTTCTAGAGCTGCTTGTTCTCCAATTTCTGGATTTGCTCCTGCACCTAACCCTTCGGTAAGGCTTACACCTAATTGAATTTTATTTGGGACACCACTATTGTTAAGGGCTTGGGCATCTGTATTACAGATTACAAAATCTACTCCTTTAATGCCTTGTTGGAACATGTGGTTGATAGCATTGCTACCACCACCTCCAACACCAATTACTTTAATGACGTTGGATTGATTTTTAGGTAAATCGAATGTAATGTTGCCAATGTCTTTGTTGCTGCTCATAAAATTAGTTTTACTGGTTTCGTTTCTTTAGTTTACTCAGCGTTATCTAAAAAATCTTTAACGCGTTCGGTTAATTTATCCAGAAAAGATTTTCGTTCTTTTCTAGGTTGTTCAATGGTTTGTTCTTGTTCGTTAGTTTCTAGTGTTTTGTTAGCTTCAAGGGCAGCTTGCGCAACACTTTCCAATCGTTTTTTCTCTTGGCGTTTTAAGCCATCCATAACCAGTCCTACTGCTGTTGCAAATAATGGACTTGTTACATCATCGTCACTATCTCCTGCCAAATGCTCGTTAGGATATCCAATTCTAGTATCCATTCCTGTTATGTATTCTACTAATTGTTTTAAGTGTTTTAACTGGCTTCCTCCACCTGTTAAAACAATACCAGCAATTAGCTTCTTTTTTTGTTCTTCATGACCATAGTTTTTTATTTCAACATAGACTTGCTCTATAATCTCCACAACTCTTGCATGAATAATTTTTGACAGGTTCTTTAATGTAATTTCTTTTGGTTCTCTTCCTCTAAGTCCTGGTATGGATACAATTTCGTTGTCCTTATTTTCTCCAGGCCAAGCAGAACCAAACTTTATTTTAAGTAATTCGGCTTGTTTTTCAATAATTGAACATCCTTCTTTTATATCTTCGGTAATTACGTTTCCTCCAAAAGGGATTACAGCTGTATGACGAATGATTCCGTCCCTAAAAATGGCTAAATCGGTTGTTCCTCCACCTATGTCTATAAGTGCCACTCCTGCATCTTTTTCGTCTTCACTTAAAACGGCATTCGCAGAAGCTAAAGGCTCTAAGGTGATGCCTTCTAATTCTAATCCTGCACTTTTAACACAACGACCTATATTTCTAATAGAAGATACTTGACCAACCACGACATGGAAATTAGCTTCAAGTCTTCCTCCATACATTCCAATAGGTTCTTTTACTTCGGCTTGACCATCTACTTTATATTCTTGTGGCAATACATGTATAATTTCTTCGCCTGGAAGCATTACTAATTTATGAACCTGATTAATCAATCTATCTATATCATCTTCATCAATAACAACTTCAGAGTTTGATCTTGTTATATAATCACTATGTTGAAGGCTTCTAATATGTTGTCCAGCGATACCAACGGTTACTTCTTCAATTTTTACACCAGAAGCAGCTTCGGCTTCTTGAACCGCTTGTTGAATGGATTGTATGGTTTGTGTAATATTATTCACTACACCTCTATGAACACCAAGGCTCTTAGATTTTCCAATACCAAGAATTTCTGCCTTTCCGTATTCATTTTTACGTCCAATCATAGCCACAATCTTTGTGGTTCCAATATCTAGTCCAACTGAAATATTATTACTCTCCATAATTTACTTTTTAGTGCATACAACTTGATTATCAAACTGCAAATTCACTTTACTATACTTGCTTAGCATATCGTCTTTTTTCGCTTTTTGATAAAATGCTTTCAAATTGCTTATTTTATTTTCTAGATTATCTAAATTTCCTAACCAAATTTCAAAATCGAAAGCTCTTGTTTTTAAAACAAATGTTTCATCTTGGTTTTGATAAATTTCTACAACATGCGTCATTAAAAATTGGTCATTAAAAATTTTGTTAGCAATTGTATATACATTGCTTAGCTTATTTTTGTTAACATGACCTGTTACTAATGGCACACGAGCTGCATGAAACGTAGATAAAGGCATAAACGCACCTTCATCATCTATATAATATGATGCATTTGTGCTTACTCTCGCTATTGGTTTTCGCTGTAAAATATTAGCTCTAACCTCTCCATTAACAGTAAGATGCACTTCTGCGGTTTTGATCATTGGATTAGATTTTAGGACATTCTCTATATCATTCAAATCTAAAATTTCTTTAGCCATGTTTGGAAGGTCTTCGTTATTTTGTATTAACAATTTATTAACCGATGCTTCGGTCATGAATAAATTATTTTCGCCTAGAAAATTCACTTTAATTTCTTTGATCTTTCTTGTGTTGTTCCTAAATGATGAAAACACGAAAACAAAGCTTACTAAAGCAATTAAACCAAGACCTTTTATGTAATTCCAGTTAACTCGCAATACTTAATTGTTCTTTAATATGTTCAACCTCTACTCCTATATCTCCAGCGCCAAGGGTAATAATAACTTGTGCACTGCTTTTTTTAATTTCTGAAACAATATTTTCTTTTTTTATTAAAGCTTTGTTTGGGTTGTTAATTTTATTTAACAACCAACTTGCATTAACGCCTTCAATTGGCAATTCCCTTGCTGGATAAATCTCTAATAGCAATATGCTGTCAAATTGTGATAAGCTTGAAGCAAATTCATCAATAAAATCCCTTGTTCTACTAAACAAATGTGGTTGAAAAACAACTAACACCTCTTTTGTTGGATACATTTCTCTTACTGCTTGATGCACAGCGTTTATCTCTTCTGGATGATGTGCATAATCGTCTATAAAAACCAACTCTTCTGTTTTTATTTGATAAGTAAACCTACGCTTTACACCTTTGTAAGATGCTAATGCGCTGGCAAGGCTATAAGGAGCGCAACCTAATTCTATAGCCATTGCCAGCGCTATTAATGCATTCGACAAATTGTGTCTACCTGGTAGGTTAAATAAAATATCTTTAATATGTTGACTAGGTGTTTTTACATCAAACACATAGCTTCCCTCTTTAATTCTAATGTTTATTGCTGAATAATCTGCATCTTCATTAACAGCATAAGTGATTCCATTAATTGGCAAACCTTTTTTTACAAACAGTTTTCCGTTTGGTTTTAATCTTTTTGTAAAATCTTTAAAGGCATCTTGTAAAGCTTCTGCTTTTCCATAGATATCTAAATGATCGGCATCCATTGATGTTATACAAGCTAAATCTGGAGATAATGTTAAAAACGAGCGGTCAAATTCATCAGCTTCAACTACCGACACTTTACTCCCTTTTAAAATAAGATTGGAATTATAGTTTTCTGAAATTCCTCCCAAAAACGCTGTGACTTCCACACCACATTGTGCCAGTAAATGCCCTAAAATACTTGATGTAGTTGTTTTACCATGTGTTCCTGCAATTGCTAAACAATAGGTGTCTTTGGTAATTAAACCCAATACTTGTGAGCGTTTTAAAACTTTAAAATTATTATTTAAAAAGTAGTTTAACTCACTATGGCCTTTTGGAATTGCAGGCGTATAAACCACAAGGGTTTTTTCAGGATTTAAAAAAGATTTAGAAATGTTATTAATAGTATCCTCAAAATGAATTTCTATCCCTAACGCTTCTAAATTATTTGTAATTTCAGTTTTAGTTTTATCATAACCAGCAACATGCTTTCCTTGAGCTACAAAATATCTTGCAAGGGCACTCATACCAATGCCACCAATGCCAATAAAATAGATATTATGTGTGCAGTTTAAATTCATTTACTTTTTAAAAGTTTTTCTAGTTCGTCCGCTATATCTTTAGTTGCATTTACCAATGCTAATTTTTTAATATTATTACTTAACAATTCTTGTTTTTCTTTTGAGCTGTTTAACAGCGAAAATTTATTTTCAAAATCGACATCTAAATCTGCTTCTTTAATTAAAATTGCGCCATCTTTTTCAACAACAGCATTGGCGTTTTTTGTTTGATGATCTTCGGCAACATTTGGCGAAGGAATGAATATTACTGGTTTTGCAACAATACATAACTCAGACACCGAACTTGCGCCTGCTCTAGAAATAATTATATCTGCAGCAGCATAAGCCATATCCATTCTATTTAAAAACGCATGAACCTGTACATCTTTTATATCGTCATAAATTTTATATTCTTGACTGTACAACTTTCCGCATTGCCAAATAATTTGAACATTTTGCTCTTGAAAAAAATCAAGTTTTTTTACTATTAGCTCATTAATGCGTCTTGCACCCAAACTACCTCCTAAAACAAGTAATGTGATTTTATTATGTTTTAAATTAAAAAAGTCTTTAGCTTTAATAGATTTGTTATCTAAGCTTAGTAAATCTTGTCTTACAGGATTTCCTGTTTTAACTATTTTATGCTCAGGAAAAAATCGTTCTAAACCATCATAAGCAACACAAATTTTATTAGCTTTTTTAGATAGTATTTTATTGGTGATTCCTGGATAGGAATTCTGCTCTTGTATGAGACTTGGAATACCTTTTGAAGTTGCCACTTGCAATAATGGACCACTGGCAAAACCTCCTGTACCAATAGCCACATCAGGTTTAAATTGCTTAATTATTTTTCGAGACCTTAACAAACTACTAATGAGCTTAAATGGAAATGATAGGTTTTTAAAAGTCAATTTTCGTTGAATTCCAGAAATCCATAAACCTTCAATATTATATCCTGCTTGAGGTACTTTTTCCATTTCCATTTTATCTTTTGCGCCAACAAATAAAAACTCAGCATTTGGATAACGCTGTTTTAACTCGTTGGCAATAGAAATGGCAGGATAAATATGTCCTCCTGTACCACCTCCAGATAATATGATTTTATAGTTGCTCATTTATATTGTTTCACTTAAAATTTCAAGCGGATTGTCTTCACGTTCTTCTTGTTCTTTTATTTCTTGCCTTCGTGCGCTTACGCTAAGTATTATTCCAATGGCCAAACTGGTAATCCAAATAGAAGTTCCTCCACTACTTATTAATGGGAGTGTTTGACCAGTAACTGGAAACAGTTCTACAGCCACAGCCATATTTATTAATGCTTGAAATACTATTGGAATCCCAACTCCTATTACTAAAAGTTTACCGAAAATGGTGTCGGCTTTATGTGATGCTATCACTATTCTAAACAACAGCAATAAGTATAATGTCATTAAAAACAGTCCTCCTATCAAGCCATACTCTTCTACTATGATGGCAAAAATAAAATCGGAAGATGACTGTGGTAAAAAGTTTTTTTGGTTACTTTTTCCAGGACCCAAACCTTGTATTCCGCCTGAGGCAATAGCCATTTTAGCTTTTTCAATTTGATAGTCAGCCTCTGTATCTTCGCCATTTGCGAAATTTTCTATTCTACTTGTCCAAGTATCTACACGATTTGGCATTGCATCGGGAAATGCCTTTGCTATTAAAACAAATACTGCAAAAGCTGCAATTCCGGACAACAGAATCAATACCAAATATTTAATAGGGTAACCTCCCATAAAAGCCAACGCCATAACCATTGTAAAAATGATTGCAGTAGTTGATAAATTGGCAGGCAGTATTAATACCAGTACTAAAAATACTGGGAACCAAAGCGGTAAAATGGTTTCTTTAAATGTAACTTTTTTATCTTTAATTTTAGATAAATATCTTGCCACATACACCATTAACACTATTGATGCTAGGGTTGATGGCTGAAAGGTAAAACCAACTATTGGTACTTTTATCCAGCGTTTGGCATTGGTTAAACTTTCGGTGGTTTCTGGCTGAAACATTGTAGCAGTCAACAGTACTAATATCACAGGAATCATTACCATGGAAAGTCCTCGAAAATATCTATATGGTACTTTATGTACACCATATATAATTGCAAAACCCAGAAACAGATGCACAAAATGTTTAACAAAATAATTGAAGGTGTTTCCGTCGCCACTTATATACGCCAAATTACTGGCAGCACTATAAACAGGAAGGAACGAGAATATTGCGAGCAACGCCGCAATAGCCCAAATTAACCGATCTCCTTTTAAATTGTTAAATATTAATTGCATTATAGTTTTCTTACTGCATTTTTAAATTGACGTCCTCTATCTTCATAATTTTCAAACAAATCAAAGCTTGCACAAGCTGGTGACAACAACACATTATCGCCAGATTCAGCAATTTTATATGCAATTTTAACTGCTTCGCTCATAAATTGCGTTTCTACAATAACATCAACCATATTACCAAATGCCTCATAAAGCTTAGTGTTGTTTACTCCTAAGCATATAATGGCTTTTACTTTTTCATTTACAAACGGAAAAAGTTGCTTATAGTCGTTTCCTTTATCTTCTCCTCCTACAATCCATACAGTTGGTGCTTCCATACTTTCTAAAGCAAAATATGTTGCATTAACATTGGTTGCCTTTGAATCGTTTATATATTGAACCTTATTGATTCGCAATACATTCTCTAAACGATGTTCTGCGCCTTGAAAATTTTCTAGGCTTTCACGCAAGGTGCTGCTTCTAATTTTAAGCAAGTGTGCAACTGTTGAAGCTGCCATTGCATTTTTAATATTGTGTTTTCCCTCTAAAGCTATGTTTGCTGTTGGCATAATTATTTGGCTATTATCTATTGTTATTTTTATGTTGTTGTTTTCTAAATAAGCTCCTTGCTCCAGTTTCTTTGTTAATGAAAATGGCAATAATGTGGATTGAACTTGATGTGTTTCTAGATAGTTTACGATTTCTTCGTCATCGGCATCATAAATCAAGTAATCGTCTTTAGCTTGGTTCATTGCTATCCTAAACTTAGAAGCGATATAGTTTTCAAACTTATAATCGTATCTATCTAAATGATCAGGAGAAATGTTTGTAATAATGGCAATGTGTGGTCTAAATGTTTTAATACCATCTAGTTGAAAACTACTAAGCTCTAAAACAAAATGCTCGTAATTTGTATTCAACACTTGTTTTGCAAAACTATCACCAATGTTTCCAGCCATCGCCACCTTTAAACCTCCTTGTTTGAGGATGTAATGCGTCCACATTGTTGTAGTTGTTTTACCATTGCTTCCTGTTATTCCAATAATATTCGCTTTAGTAAATTGCGATGCGAACTCAATTTCAGAAATGACAGAAATATTGTTTGCTATCAACTTTTTAACTAAAGCCACTTTATCTGGAATTCCAGGGCTTTTCATTACGACATCAGCATTTAGAATCTTAGACTCGGTATGTGCTTCTTCTTCCCATTCAATCTCATTATGTATAAGAACTTCTTTATATTTTTCTTTAATTTTTGCTTTATCAGAAACAAATACCTCATATCCTTTTTCCTTTCCTAAAAGTGCAGTTCCTACTCCACTTTCTCCTCCTCCTAATATGACTAAAAGCCCCTTCCTAAATCCTTCCCCAGAAGGGAAGGACTTCTCACTGTTATGGGTATTCTTTTCGTTTTTCGTTCTCATTTCATAAGATTCCTGCCTTCTCAGGAATTTGTTACCGTATTTTCAATGTCACTATGGAAAGAATGGCCAGCAATATGCCTACAATCCAAAAACGTGTTACAATTTTACTTTCATGATATCCTGATTTTTGATAATGATGATGTAAAGGCGACATCTTAAAAATGCGCTTTCCTTTACCAAATTTTTTCTTTGTGTACTTGAAATAGCTTACTTGCAACATCACTGATAAATTTTCAGCCAAAAAGATGCCGCACAACAGAGGGATTAACCACTCTTTACGAACTGCAATGGCTATTACAGCTATAATCCCTCCAATGGTCAAGCTTCCTGTGTCGCCCATAAACACTTGAGCTGGATACGTATTGTACCATAAAAATCCGATAAGCGCACCAACAAATGCTGCAATGTATATGGTAATTTCCTCTACTCGAGGTATATACATAATGTTGAGATAATCTGAGAAAATAATATTACCAGAAACCCAGGCAAAAATGCCAAGAGTTAATACTATTATTGCAGATGTACCAGCAGCAAGCCCATCGATTCCATCGGTAAGATTTGCACCATTTGATACTGCTGCAATTATTAAAATTGCCGCAAGAATAAAAATTACCCAAGCATAAGGTTTTAAAGCAGGACTTATCCAAGTTATTAAACTTGCGTAGTCAAACTCGTTCCCTTTTACAAAAGGAATGGTTGTTTTTGTTGATTTTATTTCATCTTCAAAAAGTTTAGCTGGAGCTATATTTGGGTTTTTGGCCAATAATTCTTGCTGTTGTGCTATTGGAAGTTTTTCTTTAATAGTGACATCATTATTAAAATACAACGTTGTTCCAACTATAATACCAAGTCCAACTTGACCCAAAATTTTAAATCTTCCTTTTAAACCTTCTTTATCGTTTTTAAATTTTTTAATATAATCATCGATAAACCCAATAATTCCCATCCAAACTGTTGTAATTAACAATAAGATGATATAAATGTTATCAAGTTTAGCTAATAATAATACCGGAATTAAAGTGGCTAATATTATTATTAATCCTCCCATTGTTGGCGTTCCTGCTTTCTGCGCCTGACCTTCAAGACCTAAGTCCCTAATGGTTTCTCCAACCTGCTTTTTTTGCAAAAACCTAATGATACGTTTTCCATAAATAGTAGAAATTAACAACGATAAAATAATTGCCATAGCTGCCCTAAAGGATAAATACCCAAATAAGGAGGCTCCTGGAAACTGAAATTCTTTTTCTAAATATTCAAATAGGTAGTATAACATTTAATTGTTTTATTGAAATTCTTCGACTACGCTTAGAATGACATCTATTTTTGTAATTGTTTTAAAAATTCTTCAACTAT
>CALZKX010000380.1 GCA_945788155.1 uncultured Flavobacteriaceae bacterium | reverse complement strand
CTTGTTTTACACGAACAGCATTCCCCTCTTTGTCTCTATTCCAATAATCCAAAGCCTGAATACAGCGACCAGAAGGCGTATAGTATCTTGAAATAGTCACTTTTATTTGCGTTCCATAAGTAAGAGGCTTAGGTCTCTGCACCAACCCCTTGCCAAAGCTTCTCACACCAATAATAACAGCCCTATCAAGATCCTGTAAGGAACCAGAGACAATTTCGCTTGCCGAGGCACTCCCTTGATCTATTAAAACCACCAAAGGTATTTCGGTATCGATGGGTTGATTTTGAGTATAATAGGTTTTGTTGTATTTCTCAACCTTAGATTTTGTTGTAACAACAAGTTGCCCCTTTTCAATAAATAAATTAACTATACTAACCGCTTCTAGCAGTAAACCACCAGGATTACCTCTTAAATCCAATATTATTGATTTAGCACCTTCGGCTTTAAGCTCCTTAAGAGCGTTTCTGGTTTCTCTTGATGCCGTTCGTGTAAATTTAGATAAAGCAATATAGCCTGTATTTTCATTGACCATATCATATAATGGCACAGCACCCACTTCAACTTCTTGACGTGTAATTGTTGCGGTATTTGTTTTTCCTTGTCGTAAATAAGTAACATTAACTTTAGATCCAGGTGCGCCTCGAAGTAAATCTCCAGCATTTTCTTTAAAAGACGCAATGGTAATACCTTCAACTTTAATAATTTCATCTCCAGCCTTCAAACCCACTTTATCGGCAGGATAATCTTTATAGGGTTCGATAATTACCAATTTATTTTTTAAGGTTTTTACACTAGCACCAATTCCTGTATAATCTCCTGTATTGTTTATACGAGATGCTTCAACATCTTGTTCGTTATAAAAAACGGTGTAAGGATCGAGATCTTTTAACATACTTTTTATTGCTGTATCCATTAAATCTCCTGGATTGGTTTCGTCAACATAATTCATGTTAACCTCCTTAAACATGGTGGTGAAAATTTCTATTTGTTTAGCAATTTCAAAAAAGTCACTTTGAAAAGCGGTTCCAGTTAAAAAAAGACCAATAGCGAATAAAGGAACTAAGAATTTCTTTTTCAAAAAGTTTTTCATAACAATAATTTTAATTCTTATTGACATCGTCATGAAACTTTTCAAATAAAAGCTTCATTTTGATTTCAATTTGTTTTAAAGTAGGTTTTTCACTCCCAATGTACAAAATCATAAACGCACATTGTGTTGAAAAGTTGTTAAAATATATCGGTTTATTTAATCTATAAACCTCTCTCATTAATCGCTTAATCCTGTTTCTATCAACAGCGCTTTTAAAATGACGCTTACTTACCGAAACACCAGTCTTTATAGCAGCACCATTAGTAAAAACAGTTTTTAGATACACTAAACGCAAGGGAAAAGCAGAAACAGAACGTCCTTCTATAAACATTTTCTCAATAAGTTTTTTGCTCTTCAGCTTATCTTTTCTAGAATAAGAAACACCCATTATTAAACCTTAACAAGCCGCAAGATACAACACTTGTTTAAGTGTATGATAAAAATCATGTTTTAAAAAGCCAGGTAATAGTAATTTAACACAGCTTAAATTTCTAAAATTATGGGAGAACTAAAAGTCACAAAACTTACAAGTAAAGAAGACAAAGCCAATTACATTTTTCATTTACTTAAAGATATTGAGGCACTCGATTTTATGATTAACAACAATTTAATCGAGAAATCGCCTATTAGAATAGGTGCAGAACAGGAATTTTGTTTGGTCGATAAAGAGTTTTTGCCGAGTAATAATTCTGTAGAAATATTAAACGATATTAACGACAAACATTTCACTACCGAAATAGGAAATTATAATTTGGAAATAAACCTAGATCCTATTGAATTAAAAAAAGATTGTTTTTCAAGCCTACATAAACAACTATTAGAATTGCTTGAAAAAGCAGAAGTAGTTACAGATAATAAACAGACAAAGGTTTTATTAACAGGAATATTACCCACAATCACACTTAAACACATAGGTATTCAAAACATGACTCCAATAAATCGTTATTTTGTCTTAAACGAAGCAATAAAAGAGTCAAGAAAACAAGATTTTAATATTCATATTAAAGGCATAGACGAGGTTAATTTACTTCATGACACCGTAATGCTCGAAGGTTGTAACACAAGTTTTCAAATGCATCTACAGGTAGATCCAGATAAATTTATAGACACTTATAATTGGGCGCAAGCCATTTCAGGACCTATTTTAAGTGTTTGCACTAATTCACCGCTTTTGTTTGGAAAAGAACTTTGGAGCGAAACCAGAATAGCATTATTTACCCAAAGCGTGGACACTAGGGCAAATTCATTTTTATTAAACGAAAAGCAATCTAGGGTGAGCTTTGGTAATAATTGGTCTACAGGAAGTGTAGCCGATATTTTTAGAGACAATGTTTCTAGGTTTAGAAGCTTGGTAACCACCGAGTTTACCAAGGATAGCGTAGAAATGATCGAAAGCGGAGAGATACCAGGGTTAAAGGCCCTAAACTTGCATAATGGTACTGTTTATCGCTGGAACAGGCCTTGCTATGGTGTGGGAGGAGGTAAACCACATCTTAGAATTGAAAATAGATATATTCCTTCAGGACCAACAATGCTTGACGAAATAGCTAATTTGGCATTTTGGGTAGGGGTAATGATGGGAAAACCAAAAACGTACGACAATATTCACAAAAAAATGAACTTTAAAGACGTTAAAAGTAATTTTTTTAATGCCGCTAGATATGGTATGAATGCACAATTCCACTGGAATGGAGCCATAAAACCAAGCCATGAACTAATTTTGGAAGAACTATTACCAATGGCCTATAAGGGATTATATAAAATGAATGTTTCGCCAAAAGACACAGAATATTATTTAAAGATTATAAAAAATAGAGTTGACACAAATAACGGATCACAATGGACCACCAAGAGCTATAGAAATCTTTTAAAAACCAAAAAAAGGTTTGAAGCCATTCAAATACTAACCTCCAAGATGTATGCTAAGCAACAAAAAGAATACCCAATATCTACTTGGAATGTTATTAAAAAAGAAACAAGACCGGAGTTTTCTCACCAAAAATTAGTTAAACACATCATGAGTTCGGATATTTTCTCGGTAGATGAAAATGACAGCCTTGATTTAGTGATTAATATTATGAAGTGGAAAAACTTCAATCACATGCCAGTAATTAATGAAGATAAGGAACCTGTTGGCTTATTGTCATCAAAAGACATAGAAAAATATAATAATAACACCCAAAACGGAAAACACAATATTAGCGATATTATGCAAAAAAATATTATTACTATTAACCAATATTCAAGCGCAAAAGATGCTAAGAAGCTAATGAAAAAACACAACATAAATAGCCTTCCTGTTGTTGAGCAAAATAAGTTAATAGGAATAATAACGTCTAAAGACATTTAAGTAATAGATGGTGAAAATTTATAGCAAAGCATTAGACTCATCAATTTTAGTGGGAAGATTAATTGGTAAAATTCAAGGGCATCAAAAAGGGCCAACAATGGTTTTTTTTGGAGGGATACACGGCAACGAAATGGCTGGAGTTTTTGCTCTTAAACAAGTTTTTGAGAAAATCAACCCAACTCATGTCACAGGCACAATATATGGCATCTCAGGAAATTTAAAAGCGCTTAAAAACAATCAAAGATATATAGATCAAGACCTTAATAGGGTTTGGATAAAAGAGAATTTAAACCAATTATATAACAAAACAAG
Organism: uncultured Flavobacteriaceae bacterium; assembly: GCA_945788155.1. GTDB lineage: Bacteria > Bacteroidota > Bacteroidia > Flavobacteriales > Flavobacteriaceae > Pontimicrobium. The sequence goes on along the minus strand of CALZKX010000380.1, from coordinate 6,901 downwards.
CCTTAACAATGAGGAGGTCGAGCAACAAGAATTATATAAAATATTAGATGATATTCTCAAACAACACGACGGTCCGTTTTATTTTATAGATCTACACACGACCTCAAGTAAAACCCTGCCTTTTATTACTATTAATGACGCCTTGATTAACCGAAAGTTTTCCCAGCTTTTTCCAGTTCCAATTGTATTGGGCATAGAAGAGTATTTAGATGGACCACTACTAAGCTACATTAACCAACTAGGCTATGTCTCTCTTGGGTTTGAATCTGGACAACATGACGATTTGAATTCAATAACGAATAATGTCTCTTTTATTTTTTTAAGCTTAGTTTATGCAAAAGTATTGGAAAAGAAGAATGTAGAAAATTATGATGTACATTACAATACTTTAATGATAGAGTCCAAGCAGAACCAAGAAATTTTTGAAGTAGTTTATTTGCACAGACTTTTAAATGGCGGGAATTTTAAAATGAAACCAAACTTTAAAAGCTTTCAAAATGTAAAAAAGGGAGAACAGCTTGCCACGGCAAATAACCAAAGCATCAACTCGCCATATACAGCAAAAATATTCATGCCACTGTATCAAACTAAAGGATATGAAGGGTTTTTTATTATTAAAAAAATTCATCCATTTTTCTTAAGGCTTTCTGAAATTATTCGAAACAAGAAAATGGATACACTAATAACCTTGCTTCCAGGCATAACATGGATGGATAAACAAAAAGGTATTTTACGAGTAAACCTAAAGGTAGCCAAATACTTAGCAAAACAAATTTTTCATTTATTTGGCTATCGAAACAAACAAAAAAACACAACACACATGTTATTGTTTAATAGAGAGCGAACCTCTAAAAAGGAGATGTACAAAAATTTAACATGGTACAAAAAAAGGACGTTATAAAAACAATCCTTTTTTTGCAATAACGCTTTTTATTTCTAAACCTTATTTAACCCTTAATTTTGTCTTATTCTTAATTTAATCATCTTTGTCTTTCACTAAAATCACAGAGTTATTAGAGTCGTCAACATCTGCCATTTTTTTAACAGGATCAATAAGTACAGATTTTATTTTACTCTTTTCTGTATTAATACCAAAACTAAAACTTGGATTTGCCCAAGACCAATCAGGCAATACTTTGGTGTCGTTTGGCGTTGGTTTTTCACCACGCATTATTTCTAAGGGTATGTAATAGTTTCGATAAGTTCCGTCAACATACTCAACCCTTAAATCTATAGGCATTGGCATGAGCCCTATTCTGTTTAATGTAATAGTTGTTATGTTATCAGTCCCTTCAACTGATGTAATTCCATAATCAATGGTGTTTGTAGTTTGCCCAAAATCCATTAAGTACCAATCCAATTCTAATCCCGAAACCTTTTCAGCAGAACGAATAACATCATTTGGCGTTGGATGTGTAAATGCAAAATCGTTAAAATATTTTTTAATTGTTGCCCTTAGGTTGTCTTCACCAATTACATATCCAAGTTGAGCTAGAAACACAGCACCTTTACCATATGCCGAAGTACCATAAGCTCTGTTTACGTCATAGCGATCGGCATGTGTAGTAAGCGGTTGTTCATAACCTGAGTTTGCCAATCTAATATAACCCTTGTAGGAACCAAGATATGGGTTTTCTATATTTCGCCCAAAAATTTCATTCATTGCAGATGAACTAATATACTCAGTAAACCCCTCGTCCATCCACTCATGTTTACCCTCGTTTGTCGCAAGTAAAAATTGAAACCAAGTATGTGCCATTTCATGCGATGTTACACCAATTAAACCACCTAAACTCCTTCCGCCAGTAATTAAAGTACACATGGCATACTCCATACCACCATCACCTCCTTGAATTACCGAATATTGTTTATAAGGATATTTACCCACGTTTTCAGTGAAATACTGCATTAATTGTGAGGTTATTGGCTGAAGCTTTTCCCAGTTTTCATTTGTTTCTGGATTATCTTTGTAAAGAAAATGCAGCATAGGACCATCTGGCACTTGATAGCTGTCGTGATTATATTCTGGGTCGGCAGCCCAAGTATAATCATGAACCTTTGGTGCTTTAAAATGCCAAGTTAATTTCTCACCAGAGCCTTCCTTAGGGCCTTTTGTTTTATTCAAATCATAACCATGACCTATTTCTTCAGGGTTTTGAAGATAGCCAGTACCACCAATTGTATAATCTTTATCTATAGTGATTTTAACATCAAAATCTCCCCAAACACCATGGAATTCCCTTGCAATATAAGAGTCTGCATGCCATCCTTGAAAATCATATTCAGCCAGTTTAGGATACCATTGTGCCATGGATAAAGCCACGCCTTCTCTACTATTCCTGCCGTTTCTTCTAATTTGCAAAGGAACTTGAGCGCTAAATATCATGTCGAACGTTACTTTTTCTCCAGGTTGTATTGGTGTTGCTAATGTTACTTCTAAAACAGTATCTACAACATTATACTTTAGAGGCACACCATTTTGAGTTAAAGACGCTACTTTTATATAGCCAATTTCATTGGACTTTAGCTTGCTGATTCTACTTTCGTAAATCGGATTTTCTTTAGTGCCTATATTTGTTACCATTCTCCTATCTGGATCGGAAACGTTCTGTAACCGCATATCCATGTTGCTTTCAGGTTGAAAAGCATTCAAATACAAATGATAAAAAACACGATTCAATACATCAGGTGAATTATTGGTGTAAATTAATGTTTGTTTCCCTTGATATTGAAAGGTTTCAACATCCATATCGATTTCCATTGTGTAATCAACGTGTTGTTGCCAATAACCAGGATTGGGATTTTGAGAGTTTGATTTAATGCCAACAAAAAAAGTGGCGATTATAAGAATTATTGAGAATGGAGTTTTCCAAATAGGTTGTTTTTTCATTTTTTAAATGTCGTTTAGAGTAAATATTTCTTTTAAACGCACCCCTTTTTCGGTGTGCTTAACGGTTATTAATTCATTATGGGCATCGTGTTCTAAAAATAAATAAAAGTTATTATCAGCTGCCATATTTAAAAACAGGTCTTTTTCATCAAGTGTTAATAAGGGTCTGGTGTCGTAACCCATTATAAAAGGAAGAGGCAAGTGCCCAACGGTTGGTAATAAATCTGCCACAAAAGCAATTGTTTGCTTTTTATATTTTATAAGCGGAATCATTTGCTTTTCGGTATGACCATCTGCAAAAAAGATATCAAAGCCTAATGCAGAATTTTTTAATACAGCATTATTTGAAAGCTCCATAAACTTTAAACGACCGCTTTCTTCTATAGGAATGATGTTTTCGGTTAAAAACGAAGCTTTTTCACGCTTATTTGGGTTTGTTGCCCATTTCCAATGGTTTTCATTACTCCAAAAGGTTGCATTTTTAAATGCTGGTTCAAATCCTGTTCTGTCCTTGTTCCATTGTATGCAACCACCACAATGATCGAAATGTAAATGCGTTACAAACACATCGGTAATGTCATCACGATGAAAACCATACTTTTTTAGAGAAGCATCAATGCTGTCATTTCCCCATAAATAATAATAACTAAAAAACTTGTCGCTTTGCTTGTTTCCCATTCCAGTATCAATTAAAATTAATCGATTACCATCTTCAATTAGCAAACAGCGTGCCGCAATATCAATCATGTTATTGTTATCGGCAGGATTGGTTTTTTGCCAAAGAGATTTTGGCACCACACCAAACATGGCACCTCCATCAAGTTTAAAATTTCCAGCGTTTATAGGATATAGTGTCATAATGGTTAGCAAAATAATAAAAACACAAACACTTTTGAGGTGTTATTGATTTTTTTGTTTTAATGTTTTGATTTATAAATTACCTCTCTCAGGCGTTTGCCAAAGTTGAGTAAGGTCTTGGCTTCTTTATTGCTTGCAAGTCTTTCTTTACTGAAAACCAATATATTATTTCCGTTAGAATCGACATGGTAATAAGGGTTGCTTTCAAAAAATTGGATTAAATCATTTCCAAAAAAGGACTTGATGCTATCTTGGTCTTCTCCAAGTAAAAAGAAACGCTTTGAGAAATCACTATAATTTTCCAATGGAATATCTTTATAACCCGTAAAGGCGTATACTTTTTCAAGAAACCCCTCCCGATCGAGAGTAAATTCAGGAATATTCTTATCCAAAGCAATGTGCAGCATGGTGGCTCTTATAACCTCTTTGGAAATAAATTCACCTTCAGAAAACTCAATATCAAACAAAATAATGTCTTTAGAATAATTTGACAACTGATTATAGATATGGTGAATTTTCTTTGTTTTAAAGAACATGAAATGATCTAAAAAATGGGTGTCTTTTCTCTTGGTTGAGGTATAAGCAAGTTTGTAATTTTTAGCTAATTCCTCAAGGTTTGTTTGTCTTTTAGTAAGGTTGCTTTTAAAAATATTGGGTACAGGAAGCAATCTTCTTAAGGCAAAAGGGTGTTGAGAATCGGTATCATGCATATCCAACCCTATTACTTCAAAATGACCATCACGTTTAGTAAAAAGCTCTTGATAGTTATTAAGGTTTTCCATTACTGTATGATCAACAAATTCGCACATAGAAAAATCTATAATTGCATCTTTATGTTCTGGTATTGCGTCTAATTTTCGCTTAAGCCTGCTATAGTTTAAAAAACTACAAAAATGTTTAACACTTACATAATAAACACCTAAACCACTTTCTTCTTTAAACATTAAAACATTGGGTTTTAAAATGTTTCTAAGAAAGAAAAAGAAACTTTTATTAACAACGATATGAATAATGAAAGTCACAAAAACCCCAGATGCTATTCCAGTAATTAAACCAACCTTAAGCGTTATAAATAGCGTCACAAAAAAGATAATTAACTGTTCTTTTCCAATTGAAAAGATTTTTGCAATAGTATCAGGAGAGGCTAATTTATAGCCCGTAAATACCAAAATAGCCATTAAAGCAGGTAAAGGAATTCTTGTAAGCTGTGTGCTAAAAAGCAGAATGAAAACCACTAAAAAAGTTGCATGAAAAAAATTGGAAGCCCTATTAGTTCCACCATTATTTACATTTACCGAACTACGAGCTATAACCGTAACTACATTCAACCCTCCCAAGAACCCACTTCCAATAGTTGCTAAACCAAGGGCTTTAATATCTTTATTAACATTAGAGCGCCTTTTTTCTGGATCTAGTTTATCAACTGCCTTAATACTCAATAAAGACTCGATACTAGCAATTAATGTCAAGGCAAACACACTTCCCATAAAAGATAAACTTGTGATTTCGCCAAAATCGGGTTTAGGTATTTGGGTAATAATTTCATTTACACTTGGAATGTCGGAAATCATATAATTTGAGCTAATAGGATTAGGCTGTTTTAAAATGAGTTCACAGTAATAACTAAACCCAACTGATAATATAACAATCCACATAGGCGCAGGGATGAGCTGTAAGTACTTATTTCTAATTTTAGGATAAAACACCATTATTGATAAACTTAAAATCCCAGCTATGGCGGCATAGGTAAGCCCTTTGTCATCAAAATTAAATACTGCCGTAATTGAATTGGGTATTTCTAAAAGATAATCCACGCTATTATCCCTAAAGATTTTATTGGCTAACATTATGTGAAATTGCTTTCCAAGAATAATCAACCCAATAGCCGCTAACATCCCCTGTATGGCTGATGAAGGAAAGAAATCAGCAAGTTTACCCATTCGTAAAAAACCGAGCAGTAGAAGCAAGGCACCAGAACAGATGATTGCGGCGTAAGCACTATTTAGCCCTAAAGTTGTGATGGCAATAAGCAAAACACCAACTAAGCCGTTTCCTGGGCCAGCAATGGTAATATTACTTCCACCAAGAATGGATACAACTATACCACCAACAACAGCAGCAATTATTCCCGCAATTGGAGGGGCTTCACTAGCCATTGCAAGCCCAAGTCCAAGCGGTAAGGCAATAAGACTTACCACAAAACCAGAAAAAATGTTTTTTGGCAGCGTCTTTAAAAACAACTTTGTTTTATTTTTCTTTTGACTCATCTAACAATTAAGACATCAGTTGGTAATTCGGTTAAAATATGTTCAATATCATGAGGAAACAAGCGATCCCAAAATGTAATTTTGGTTGGCGCATTCATAACTAGCAAATCGGCTCTTACAACTTGAGCATAATGACCAATAGAATACCCTCGTTTTCCAAAAATTGACTGCGTATTTATTAAAATATTTTCTTTAACACCCGAAGGAATATCATTTATTATTTTTTTGACCCTTGTATCCTCCCTAAGCTTTAAGCGTTCCTTTACTAAGGTTGAGCGTCTTAAAGACCTATCATCATCCACGTTTACCGCCACTTCTTGTTGACTAATTTCTTCAACTATGGTAATTTTATTGGCATTGAGCTTTTTGGCCACATAAAATGCAGTAGAAATGGTTTGTTTGGTTTTTGGGTCTTCAAGACCATTTACCACAATATGTTGGCAAGGCACCCTTTTTATTGAAGGCTTAATAAGCAATAACACAGAGCACTTAGCTTCACGGGTTATTTTACGCGCGATAGAACCTATATAGTATTTAAAGAACGTTTCGCGCTGAAGAGCACCTAATATTACAAGGTCGATCATGTTTTTATTCACAGCCGATAATATAACCCCAACAGGGTTGCCGACTTTAAAAACCACATCATAATTTAATTGTTTGCCAATAAAAGGCTTGAGAAAGGTTTTAAAGGTGTTTTCCTTATCTTTGGATTTCTCACCTACGTGAATTAAAACCAATTTAGCATCAAAAAACAATGCCAATCTTGCTGCCTCACTAATATTTGCTTTAAGGTTTGGAGAAAATGTAACTCCTATTCCAATGGTTTTGAATGGGTTTAAACTCAAGTTTTATACTATTAGTATGAAACGGAAAGATAGTATTTTTT
>CALZKX010000379.1 GCA_945788155.1 uncultured Flavobacteriaceae bacterium | reverse complement strand
CTAGCGTAGCAGTATTTGACATTTTTTAAAAAATTTTATTATGAATTGATTGCTGAAAAAACAGCTGTACGAAAATACAAAATATATCACAATTTTTAAAGCACAAAGCCTCTGTAATTATTGATACCAGTATTAAAAAAAGTAATTAACAAAAGAAGGCCATTACTTAGAAAATAATGGCCTTTAAAAAAGTTGCCTTAGAAATTCTATTTGAGCTTAAAAGCATCTTCTCCAGGAAAATATGCAGTACTTCCTAACTCTTCTTCTATTCGAAGTAATTGATTATATTTTGCCATACGATCACTACGCGACGCAGATCCTGTTTTAATTTGTCCTGTGTTTAATGCGACGGCCAAATCGGCAATGGTAGTATCTTCTGTTTCACCAGATCGATGAGACATTACAGATGTATAACCAGCATTGTGTGCCATATTAACTGCTGCAATAGTTTCGGTTAAAGTCCCGATTTGGTTTACTTTTATTAAAATGGAATTTGCAATGCCATTATTTATGCCTTTAGATAATCGCTCTACATTAGTTACAAACAAATCATCGCCTACAAGTTGAACGCTGTTGCCAACTTTATTGGTCAATGCTTTCCAGCCATCCCAATCGTTTTCATCCATACCATCTTCAATAGAAATAATTGGATATTTATTACATAACTCTTCTAGGTATTCCGCTTGTTCTTGTGATGTCCTAATGACACCTTTATTGCCTTCAAAAATTGTATAGTCATATTTTCCGTTTTTGTAAAATTCGGCAGCAGCACAATCTAAAGCAATCATGACACTATCTCCTAACTTATATCCAGCGTTTTCAACTGCTTTAGCTATGGTTTCTAAAGCATCTTCTGTTCCTCCTTCTAAGTTTGGAGCAAAACCACCTTCGTCTCCAATTGCGGTACTTAAGTTTCTATCATGTAACACCTTTTTCAAATGATGAAATATTTCAGAACCCATTTGCATTGCTTGAGAAAAGTTATTTGCTTTTACTGGCATAATCATAAATTCCTGAAATGCTATTGGCGCATCACTATGAGATCCTCCGTTAATAATATTCATCATTGGCAAGGGTAGTGTATTTGCTGATACACCTCCAATGTAACGGTATAAAGGCATTCCCAATTCGTTAGCTGCAGCTTTTGCAACAGCCAACGATACTCCCAAAATGGCGTTGGCACCTAAGTTTGCTTTGTTTGAAGTACCATCTAAATCGTTCATGGTTTGATCGATTAAATTCTGTTCAAAAACTGAGGCTCCCAATAATTCTTGAGCTAGAATAGTATTGACATTTTCAACTGCTTTTAAAACTCCTTTTCCCATATAAGAACTTCCTCCATCTCGAAGCTCGACTGCTTCATGTTCTCCTGTAGAAGCTCCAGAAGGCACAGCAGCTCTTCCTAAAATTCCATTTTCGGTAATTACATCTACCTCTACTGTTGGGTTTCCTCTTGAATCGAAAATTTGTCTTGCGTGAATGTCTATTATTATACTCATTGAATCTTATTTATATTGCTTTTCTTTAATTCTCAAATTTACAAAATTGTAACACTAAAAGCACTTTAACTACTTATTATTAGTGTGATTTTCAGCTTAAACGTTTTAGTAAATAGAAAGGCAGTGTTTTTACACTGCCTTATGGTTATTTTGCTTTTATATTTTCTATAAACTGATCGAATAAATACATGGAGTCATGTGGTCCAGGGCTTGCTTCTGGATGGTACTGTACCGAAAAACAGTTTTTAGTTTTCATTGCTAAGCCAGCAACTGTATCGTCATTTAAGTGTACGTGTGTCACTTTTAAATCTTCATTCGCTTCTGCTTCTTCTCTATTTACGGCAAAGCCGTGGTTTTGTGAGGTCATTTCACCTTTACCTGTTTCTAAGTTTTTAACAGGATGATTTATACCTCGATGTCCATTATGCATTTTATAAGTTGAAATGCCATTTGCTAAAGCAATTACTTGATGACCTAAGCAAATACCAAATAATGGTAAATCCCTTTTTATAATTTCTTTTGCTACAGTTTGTGCTTCTATCAAAGGTTCTGGATCTCCGGGACCATTACTTAAAAAATAACCATCGGGATTAAAAGCTTCTAATTCTTCAAATTTTGAATTATAAGGAAACACTTTTATGTAAGCATCCTGTTTTGCTAGATTGCGAAGGATATTTTTCTTAATTCCAATATCCAAAGCTGCAATTTTATAAGTTGCATTTTCATCGCCATAGTAATAAGGCTCTTTAGTAGATACTTTCGAAGCCAATTCTAGGCCTTCCATATTTGGAATATTGGCTAATTGTTGTTTTAAACCTTCAATATTATCAACCTCTGTTGAGATTACAGCATTCATTGCCCCATTATCTCTTATATAACTCACCAATGCTCTTGTGTCAACATCAGAAATGGCAAATAAGTTGTTTTTATTGAAAAAATCTTCTAAAGATCCATCTGCATCTACACGAGAATAATCGTAACTAAAGTTTTTACAAATTAAACCTGATATTTTAATAGAGTCTGATTCTACTTCTTCATTTTTAACTCCATAATTGCCAATATGGGCATTGGTTGCCACCATTAGTTGACCATAGTATGAAGGATCTGTGAAAATTTCTTGGTAACCTGTCATTCCTGTGTTGAAGCAAACTTCTCCAAAAGCAGTCCCTTGTTTATTTGCTATTGATTTACCATGGAATATTGTGCCATCTGCCAAAAGGATAATGGCTTTTTTACGTGTTTGGTATTTCATTGTCTTTTAATTGAAAAGGTTCTTAATTTATAATAAAAACGGTTGGTCAAAAATAATTTATCCTATTGAATTACAAACTATTTTATATAAAAAAAGGAGCCAACTAATTGGCTCCTTTTTTTCTTTTAATTATTTTCTATATAATCCAAAATTCTTTTAAGATTTTTTTCCTTTTTAAATGAAAGATTATTGGTTTTTGCATAAAGTTCAACATCTATTGCCTTGACTCCTTTCTCTCTTGCTAATTTTAAAATATGGCTTTTCTTTAGCTTAAAATCACTTATTTTATTATCTTTTCTTAAATATAACAATTCTTTCCTTATATATTTGTCTCTTGGACGATTTATCATTGAATTAACTGTTCCTGAAACAAAGAGGACTCTAAATCCTTTCAAAATCTGAATACTTCCATTATCATAAAGTACTTGATAAACCTTATTATCTCCATCCCAATAAAAGTTTTTGTACTCTTTATTATTAATAACAAATTTATTAATATTATTAAAATTAAATGTAAAGATTGAATCTCCATTAATTTTAGATTCAAATGTATGCCGTTCAATATTTAAATTTATGTTTAGTATACTAATCTTTTGCTTGTCTTCGGTATAAACAGCACCTATATTATTCCAATTATCAAACAAATAAAAAGAACCGTCTGTTTGTGATAGTCTATTTCCCAACTTTACAGAATAACCAAACGATTGAAGATTACCATAATTGCTGCTATAATTTTGTTGTGCCCCAGATCCACCAATAGTAGATTGAGCATAAGCCAATCCTGCCGATAAAATTGCGATAATAAAAGATATATTTTTCATAGTTTTTTTTTAAATCGTGTAAAAATAATAAAATAACTAAAATAAAAAGGGTAACCCTTTTAAAGTTTACCCTTTTTTTAACATATAAATTAATGCTATGTTTAATTATTAAAAAAACTATTCCTCTTCGTTTGAAGATTTAGTTTCTTCTATAGCAGGAGCAGCTGCTGTGGCTTTTTTACCACCTCTTCTACTTCTTCTTGTTGTCTTTTTTGTTTCTTTTCCTGCGTTGTAGATTTCGTTGTAATCTACAAGCTCTATCATTGCCATATCAGCATTATCACCTAAACGGTTACCAAGTTTAATAATTCTTGTATAACCTCCAGGACGATCACCAACTTTAGCAGCTACGTCTCTAAAAAGTTCAGCGACAGCTTCTTTTTGTCTTAAGCGAGACATTACAATACGTCTGTTATGCGTTGTATCTTCCTTAGATTTTGTAATCATTGGTTCAACAAACTGCTTTAAGGCTTTTGCTTTAGCTACTGTTGTGTTGATACGTTTGTGCTCTATTAAAGAACAAGCCATATTTGCTAACATTGCCTTTCTATGCGCTGTTTGCCTACCTAAGTGATTGAATTTTTTTCCGTGTCTCATGACATTTGTTTTATCATCTTGCTACCAAATCCTAATTATTAGGAGAGCAAAATATGATTAATTAATCTTTATCTAATTTGTATTTACTTAAGTCCATTCCGAAGTTTAAGCCTTTAACGTTTACAAGCTCTTCAAGCTCAGTTAAAGATTTTTTACCAAAGTTACGGAACTTCATAAGGTCATTTTTATTGAATGATACTAAGTCTCCTAATGTATCTACTTCAGCAGCTTTTAAACAGTTAAGTGCACGTACTGAAAGATCCATAT
>CALZKX010000378.1 GCA_945788155.1 uncultured Flavobacteriaceae bacterium | reverse complement strand
GTATAGGAACTTGTTGTATATCAATTTCTAGGTAACCTGTTAATCGCAATTGGTTTACTACTACTTTTTCTAATGCTAAAGCAAGCTCGGTCATTTCTATGGATGTCGCTGCACCAAATACAATCCAATCGTTAGTCACTCTAACTTTAATAGATTTATAGCCTAAATAAGAAAAATGTAAGGTATCGTTAACATTAGCTCCTATTTCAAACTCGCCATTATCATTGGTAGAAGTACCAATAACTTGGTTAAGATTTACAATATTAACACTCTCAAGAGGTGAGCCATTTTCGGCACGAATTACTTTGCCTTTTACAGAGGTTTCCTGAGCATAACTAAATACAGATATAAATAATAGACTTAAAAGTAGGCAACGCTTGTTCATGTAATAACTTTAGAGTATAAAAGTACTAAACAAAACGTATATAATTTGAAATGCTTATTATTTTGACTTAAAATTAACAAGAAAATCTACTTTCTTCTACTACGTCTTGGTCTAGATGATGCAAAATCTCCAGATGCTTTGCCAGAATCGGAACGTCTTGAACTTGATTTAAACTCTGAATTTCTTCGTTCATTACGATTTTCGCTACCACTTCTAGAGTCTGAGCGTCTTTCGTTGCTCCTTCTATCATTTCTTGGTTTTGAGTGCCTTCCGCCACTGCGCCTATCATCACGACGTTTGCCACCACGACCTCTGTTTCGGCTTCTGCCTTTATCTTCGCTAACCTCGACATTTACAAAGCGGCCATTGTATTTAAAATCATTGAAAAAGGCCAATACTTTTTCCTGTTCTTTAGTTTCTGTATTAAAAAATGAAAAACTGTCCTTTACATCTACTTTAAATACATCGTCTTTACCAAGCTCAAGCAATTCTTTTAAAAAGTCCTTGAGGCTCATCCAATCGTAGCCATCTTTTTTTCCAACGTTTATAAAATAACGTGTGGATTTTTCGTCACTTGTATCTCTTGAACTGCTATGTTGTGCTTCAGCGTTTAAATCTTTGGCTTTTAGATAGTAATTATGAAAACGCGTAAACTCAACCGAGAAGAATTTTTTAATGAGCTCGTCTTTAGTGGCATCTTCAAAAAGTGTGTTGATATCATCCAAATAAGGATCGATATCGTGGTTAATTTCGGTATCGTGCACTTTATTGGCAAGTGACATCAATTGTACTTGACAAATTTCTATACCATTAGGTATGTCTTTCTTCTCAAATTGTTTTTTAATGATGCGCTCAATGCTTTTTATTTTGCGCATTTCACTTTTGGAAACAATCACCATTGACACACCTGTTTTTCCAGCACGACCTGTTCTACCGGAACGATGTGTGTAGGTTTCGGTTTCATCAGGAAGTTGGTAATTTATAACATGTGTAATATCGTCTACATCAATACCACGCGCAGCAACATCTGTAGCAACAAGCATTTGTATTTGCTTGTTTCTAAATGACTTCATCACCAAATCTCGTTGGTTCTGGCTTAAATCGCCATGCAAAGCTCCAGCGCTGTAACCATCATCAATCAATTTTTCGGCTACTTTTTGAGTGTCTCGTTTTGTACGGCAGAAAATTACTGAAAATATATCTGGATTGGCATCGGCTAACCTTTTTAAAGCTTGGTAGCGGTCTCTTGCATTAACCAAATAATACTCATGTGATACTTGATTTGTGCTTTCGTTTCTATTACCTACTGTAATTTCAATAGGATTATGCATGAATTTTTTAGCTATTGTCGATACTTCTTTTGGCATTGTTGCAGAGAACAGCCAAGTGTTTTTATCTTGTGGTGTATGTGACAAAATATCAGTGATGTCTTCATAGAAACCCATGTTTAACATTTCATCGGCTTCATCTAAAACAGCATATTCAATTTTTGAAATGTCAACCAAACGTCTGCTAATCATATCTTTCATACGGCCAGGAGTAGCAACAATAATTTGTGCGCCACGTTTTACCTGTTTTGCTTGGTCGGTTATACTTGCACCACCATAAATAGCTGTAACGTTTAAGCCATTATAGTATTTACCATAATGCTTCATTTCGTTGGTAATTTGTAAGCAGAGTTCGCGAGTAGGCGATAGGATTAACCCTTGTGTTGTACGACTGTTAACGTCAATTTTTTGAAGCATTGGAAATCCAAAAGCAGCTGTTTTTCCTGTTCCTGTTTGCGCTAAAGCAACGAGGTCGCTTTCTTTTTCTAATAAAATTGGAATGGCTTTGTCCTGTACTTCACTTGGTTTTTCAAACCCAAGATCGTTAATGGCTTGCAGGATATTGTCTTCAAGTCCAAGTTGTTGGAATGTGTTCATTTTTGTATTAAGTATTCGATTATGTTATGTGGTGTTACATAAGAAGCGAATCGACATACTTAAACCTAAAACTTCTGGTAACACAATCCTCACGCTGAGGAAAATCTGGCGCAAATATAATGTTATTTTTTAGAATGTGTATGGTTTTTGGTATTGGCTTTTTTATTTGCTTAATTTTAAAATTCTAAATGCGCCTTGCATTACCAAAACAAAAACGATTGTTCCAATAATCAAATCAGGTTTTGATGATTTCAACCAATTTACTAAAAGTCCTGCTGAAATTACACCTAAATTGATAATCACGTCATTTGAGGTAAAAATCATACTTGCTTTTATATGAGCTTCTTCTTTGCTTTTGGACTTTTGCATTATATAGAGACAAATTCCGTTTGCTATTAAGGCGAGAATTGAAATAATAATCATTGTCTTAAAATTTGGAAGTGTTTCATTTCCAAAAAAACGCCTTAAAATTTCAACAAACCCAATAAATGCAAGGGTAATTTGAAAATATCCAGCAAGTTTTGCAATTTGTTTCTGTTTAATTACAGTGCCACCAACTGCAAGAAGACTAATACCATATACAAAACTGTCTGCAAGCATATCCAAGCTGTCTGCTACGAGTCCCATGGATTTTGAAATAAGTCCTGTTGCCATTTCAATAATAAAAAAAGCAAAGTTTATTGCCAGAACCGTCCAAAGTAGTTTGCGTTGGTTTTTATGCTCTTTAAAATCTGTTTGTTTGGATTGTTTGTTTGATATTTTTTTCCCACCTAAATTTAGTTCGATAATGGACTTTTCGATTTGGTCAATTTCTCCGCTGTGAAAGACGGTCAATTTTCGGTTTGCGATATCAAAATCTAAATTTACAATATTCGGTATTCCGTCCAATTTCATTCGAATTAGGTTTTCCTCGGAAAAGCAGTCCATTTTGGTTATTTCAAAGATTGTTTTTTGCATCGTAATTAGCTACAACTTTTATTTTCTTGAATGGGTGGGCAAGGAACTGTTCCGTAAGAACAATACACACAACAATCACCTTCCTTTGGTTTTAAAACTGTTTTGCAATTCTCACATTTGTAGAAGAACTGGCATTCCCTTTAAAACCATTTCATTAATAATCAACTCGCACAGCAACTCAATTTAGACACATCTTTTCCAAAAGTAATTGCTGCTAATTTGATTCCTTCTCCTAATGTTAAATACGGATAAAAACTTTCGGCTAGATCTTTTACAGTGATACCAAATTTAATAGCCATACTCAATTGCTGAATAAGTTCACCACCTTCTGGTGCGATTACTCTTGCGCCAATGAGTTTATCGGTTTCAGTGTTACGTATCAGTTTTATAAACCCTCTTGTATCTTGAGCTGCCAAGGCTCTTGGAACGTGAATTAAATCAAGTTTGCTGACTTCAAAAGGAATACCTGCTTTTTCAGTTTCTATTTCGTCCATTCCTGCTCCCGCAATTTGAGGGTCAGTAAATACTACCCAAGGCAACGATGAATAATCAATATTGGTTTTTGATGATGAAAATGCATTGTTCACAGCTGTACCGCCTTCGGTTGCTGCTGTATAAACAAATGGTGGTGTATTGGTGACATCGCCTGCTGCATAAATATTGGAAATATTGGTTTCCATTTTTTCATTAACCAAAATATGTCCTCTTTCTGATAATTTTAAATCAATATTGTTAAGACCTAATTTAGAAGTATTAGGTTTTGTGCCAGTAGCCACAACAATATGTCCTTTTTCAATAATCTGTGTAGTCGAACCATCCGGACAATTACAATGTATAATTGTATTGTCTTTATCCTTTTCAAATTTAAAGGCCCTAAAATTTGGTAGAATTTCTATGCCTTCACTATTCATTTGTTCTACCAAAACATCTGTAATAT
>CALZKX010000377.1 GCA_945788155.1 uncultured Flavobacteriaceae bacterium | reverse complement strand
CAGCAATGAACAAGTTAGTTGAAGGCAGAGGTAACCTTATTAAAAGTGTCGAAATGCTTAAAAAACTAGGAGCTAAAGCAAAGAAATCGCTTCCAGAAGCTATTATAAAACGTGCTGAAGACATAGATTAATAATTTTATTAATTCCTCTAAAAAGGAATATATTTGTTTATTCCATAAAAAAGGAATATATTTGTTTATTCCCTTAAAAAGGAATGTTAAATCAATTAAATTATTATGACTAGTGTCATCACTGGAGATATTGTTAAATCTAAAACTCAGAGCAATCCTAAAATATGGATAGAAGTGCTCAAAAAGGGGCTATCAACCCTAAATAACGATAACGCTTTTTGGGAAATTTACCGTGGTGATAGTTTTCAAATTGAAATACCCGATACTAATAATAGTTTTATAAATGCCGTATATCTAAAAGCTTGCGTAAAAATGATAAAAAACCTTGATGTAAGGCTTGCTATAGGTATTGGCAACAAAACATACCAAGGAAAAAAGGTAAGCGAATCAAACGGAGAAGCTTTTGTGTTTTCGGGCGAAACCTTTGAAACCCTAAAAAAAGACAAACAAAATTTACGTGTAAAAACAAATAATTCTAAGTTAGACGAAGAGCTCAATCTTTATTTTAAATTAGCTTTAACCTTTATGGATAACTGGACGGTAAATTCAGCAGAGATAGTAAAACTAAGCATAGAAAACCCTAAGGCTTTGCAGCATGAATTAGCGTCCATATTAGGAATAAAACAAGATGCTATTAGCAAACGTCAAAAACGTGCTGGCTTAGAGCATATATTAGAGTTGGACAACATGTATAGACATAAAATAAGTTTATTATGATGCTACTTATAAAACTTTTATTGGCGCATATTTTAGGCGATTTTTTTCTTCAACCAGTACATTGGGTTAAAGAAAAGGAAAGCAAAAAGCTAAAATCACCTAAGTTATACTTTCATATAGCCATACATTTTGCATTATTATTTCTTATACTTTGGGATTTATCGCTTTGGCCAGTAATTTTAGTTGTTGGCTTTTCACATCTTATTATTGATGCTGTTAAACTTATCGTTCAAAAAAAGAAAACAAAGCGGCTTTTATTCTTTATAGACCAAATTTCGCACATCATAGTGATAGTGGCAACCTATTTTGTATACACAAAAGCTACCCTAGATTTAGATATCATATTTTCGGAACAACATCTATTACTAATAACCTGTTTAGTATTTTTAACGCGACCAGTTTCCATAATAATGAAAACCATTTTCACAAAATGGAACATAACAGAATTAACCAATAACAACGAGTCCCTAAAAGATGCTGGAAAGTACATAGGTATTTTAGAACGCTTATTGGTGTTCATTTTTATTATAACCAATCATTGGGAAGCTGTTGGATTTTTAATAACTGCAAAATCAGTATTCCGTTTTGGTGATTTAAAAAAACCCAAACACCGTAAACTTACCGAATACATACTAATTGGCACTCTTATTAGTTTTGGAATTGCAATTGCCGTTGGGCTAATTTTTAAGGCGCTTGTATAAAAAAACCATCAGTTAAACTGATGGCTTAATAAAATTTTATATTAAAGTAAAACTATTGCTTTACAAAGCGTTTGGTTTGTGTACCAGAATCTGTTGTTAATCTTACTAAATACACCCCATTATTCCATTGCGATACATTTACGGTTTTAGTAATTGCATTTACCTTATCGGCATAAATCTTTTTTCCTAACACATCAAAAACTTCAACAGTTGTACTGCTATTAAGTTTTGATAGTTTTAAATTAAGTCTATCACTTCCTGGGTTTGGTGAAATTGAAAAGGCATTAGTTAATTTATTGTCTTTTGTGCTTAAAACAGCCATAGCTAGAATATTATCTACATCTAAAGTTGCAGCAATAGTTTCTCCTTGCCAAGAAGGAGTTGGACTGCTTAAAATTCTCATTTCGGTAACGCTTGCAAGGGCATTGACAACATCTGTCGCATTCCCTCCTTGAACAGAAACCATATCTGATGCACTTATTGGGATTATTATTGATGTCCACCCAGTGCCTGCAGTTACAGTCACTGCATTAGCAGTACTAATTCTATGTCCATTACCTAGAAGTGTAATCCGTAAATCCAAATCTGCTCCAGTTACCCTAACGTCCATTTTAATTCTAACGATACCTGCAGTAGTAAAGTCTCCAAGCCATCTGCTATCAAAATTTTGGATTATCATTTTAGATCCTGCAACTGAAGTTCCTGTAGAAGCATACTGCAAAAAATTATCATCAACACCTGCTGGACCTCCTGTGGACTCATTAGTTGGTGGATTAGGAGGTGTAGCTCCTCCAGCAAGACCAATAACCCATCCTTGTACTGTACCATCTTCAAAGTCATCTACTTGACCTACAGTTTGGGCGCAAACAGAGGTAGATATTAATATTGAAAAGAATAAAAAAAGTAATTTTTGCTTCATAGTCAGTTTGAGATTAATTTAATTGTAAAAATAGTAATTTCAGTTAATTAAGGTAAATAAATTCGGTAAAATGATGTATTTACTTACTTAAATACATTTTTCGTCTAGAATATAAATCATAAAATTTATCGTCTTTTAAGCTGTCAATAAATAAAATACTCTCGCCAGTGCTCTTCATTTCTGGTCCTAATTGTTTATTAACATTTGGAAATTTATTAAAAGAAAATACAGGTTGCTTAATAGCATAACCATCCAAATGTGGTTTAAAATCGAAATCGGTTACTTTCTTTTCGCCTAACATCACTTTAGTTGCATAATTCACATAAGGCTCTCCATAAGCTTTGGCAATAAAAGGGACTGTTCTTGATGCTCTTGGATTGGCTTCAATAATGTAAACCATATCATCTTTTATAGCAAATTGAATATTAATTAAACCAACAGTATTAAGTGCTAATGCTATTTTTTTGGTATGATCCTTAATTTGCTGCATTACTAAGTCTCCTAAATTAAAAGGAGGTAGCGTTGCATTGCTATCACCAGAGTGGATACCACAAGGTTCAATATGCTCCATGATACCAATAATATAAACGTTTTCACCATCACAAATTGCGTCAGCTTCAGCTTCAATGGCACCATCTAAATAGTGATCTAAAAGTAATTGATTCCCTGGCATTCTTCTTAATAAATCGACAACGTGCTCTTCTAATTCTTCTTTATTAATAACAATCTTCATTCCTTGTCCTCCCAACACATAAGAGGGACGCACTAAAATTGGAAAATCTAAAATATCAGCAATTGCAGAAGCTTCATCAGCAGTAGTTGCAATATCAAATTCTGGATAAGGAATATTAAGTTCTTTTAAAAGCGACGAAAAATGACCTCTATCTTCGGCTAAGTCCAAAGCTTGATAACTTGTTCCAAGTATTTTTATACCATAGCGATCTAATTTTTCAGCAAGTTTTAATGCTGTTTGACCACCTAACTGCACAATAACACCTTCAGGTTTTTCATGACGAATAATATCGTATATATGTTCCCAAAATACGGGTTCAAAGTATAGTTTATCGGCAGTATCAAAATCGGTTGAAACAGTTTCAGGATTACAGTTAATCATAATGGTTTCGTAACCACACTCTGCAGCTGCCAACACACCGTGAACACAGCAATAGTCAAACTCGATTCCTTGGCCAATCCTATTTGGGCCTGACCCAAGAACAACAATTTTCTTTTTATCGGTTATAATGCTTTCGTTATCTGAATATTTATTTCCATCAGCAGTTTCAACTTCGCTTTCAAAGGTTGAATAATAATAAGGTGTTTTTGCCTCAAATTCAGCTGCACAAGTATCTACAAGTTTATAAACACGGTTAATATTCATCTCATCTCGTTTATTATATACTTGGCTTTCCAAACAGCCTAACATGTGTGCTATTTGTCTATCACCATAGCCTTTTTGTTTAGCCTCCAATAATAGTTCACGCTCTATGGTATCGATATTGAAATTTGAAATTTCTTTCTCAAGGAAGTATAATTCCTCATACTGCTTTAAGAACCACATGTCTATTTTAGTGATTTCGTGAATCCTGCTCAATGGAATTCCCATTTGTATGGCATCATAAATCACAAATACACGATCCCAGCTCGCATATTTTAGCTTGCTTATTATTTGATCGTAATCTTTATATCCTTTCCCATCAGCCCCTAAACCGTTACGTTTTATTTCTAAAGATTGGGTTGCTTTATGTAGGGCTTCTTGAAACGAACGTCCAATTCCCATCACTTCGCCAACCGATTTCATTTGCAGCCCCAAGGTTCTATCACTTCCTTCAAATTTATCGAAATTCCAACGAGGAATTTTAACAATTACATAGTCTAATGTTGGTTCGAATAAGGCTGATGTAGATTTAGTAATTTGATTTTCAAGCTCATCTAAATGATAACCAATGGCTAGTTTTGCAGCAATTTTTGCTATAGGGTATCCAGTAGCTTTACTCGCTAACGCAGATGAGCGCGACACACGAGGGTTGATTTCAATGGCGATAATATCTTCATTTTCGTCTGGGCTTACGGCAAATTGCACGTTACAACCTCCAGCAAAATCACCAATACTACGCATCATGTGTATTGCCATATCACGCATTCTCTGATACGTTGTGTCACTTAATGTCATAGCTGGCGCTACAGTAATTGAGTCTCCTGTATGAATTCCCATAGGATCCATATTTTCTATGGAACAGATAATAACTACATTATCATTAGCGTCACGTAGTAGCTCAAGTTCATATTCTTTCCAGCCTATTAAGGCTTTATCAATCATTACTTCATGAATTGGGGAAACTTCCAGTCCACGAGTTAATAATTCATCAAAATCTTCTTCTTTATAAACAAAAGATGCTCCAGCACCACCTAGTGTAAATGAAGCTCTAATAACCAACGGAAATCCAAATTCCTGAGCAATTTCCTTTCCTTTTAAATACGATGTTGCAGTGGCTTGTGGTGCCATAGGAATTCCTATTTTCAACATGAGTTCCCTAAACTGCTCTCTATCTTCGGTAATATTTATGGCATCAATATCGACACCTATAATTTCAACTCCAAAATCTTCCCAAATTCCTTTTTCATCTGCTTCTATACATAAATTCAAGGCTGTTTGCCCACCCATTGTTGGTAATACCGCATCAATTTGAGGATGCTCCTTAAGTATTTTAACAATAGACTTGGTATTTAAAGGCAACAAATACACATAATCTGCCATAGAAGGGTCTGTCATGATTGTTGCAGGGTTAGAATTTATTAAAACAGTTTCAATTCCGTCTTCGCGTAGAGAACGAAGCGCTTGAGATCCTGAATAATCAAATTCGCAAGCTTGGCCAATAATAATTGGTCCTGAACCTATAATTAAAATGGAGTTTAAATCTTTTCTTTTCGGCATTGTTATTTATTATTGTTGTTATAAAAATTTTTCAAAAATAGGTAACGACAGGGTATAAAAAAAGGCGTTACGACCAGTAACACCTTTAATATATTAACAATTGTTAATCATTATTTTTTATGCTTTAACTCAGAAGACACAGATAATTTCTTTCTTCCCTTTGCTCTTCTACGTGCAAGTACTTTTCTACCATTAGCAGATGCCATTCTTTCCCTGAAACCATGCTTGTTTTTTCTCTTTCTCTTTGATGGCTGAAATGTTCTTTTTGGCATTGTCTTATATTTTTATAAACTAATATTCTTTTTTCAAGTTGAGAGCTATCTCAAAACTGGGTGCAAATATACAAAGCCTTTTTTATTTGACAAGCCTAAAATTAAAAATATTTTTAATTGTTTTTACTACCTTTGCACTCTTAATTTTAATCAATTAAAATGTACAATAAAATTATTAAGTTAATTCTTGCCCTTTTAATCTTTGCATACGCTATATACCAATTCGTAGAAGGCTTTATTGGCAATGGAATTATGTTTGTGTTACTATCTTCAATTTTTGTGTTTCTATATTTTAAAAACGAGTTTATTCTTCTTGCGTTTTTAAAATTAAGAAAGCAGGATTTTGATGGTGCTAAAAAATGGTTAGACAAAATTAAGTACCCGAATTCTGCTTTAACAAGAAAGCAGCAAGGTTATTATAACTATTTAAATGGGATTATGGTTTCACAAACAAATATGAATGAAGCCGAAAAATATTTTAAAAACGCTGTGTCTTTAGGCTTATCAATGGATCATGATATGGCAATGGCTAAATTGAATTTAGCTGGAATCGCCTTTAGCAAACGTCGCAAACAGGAAGCCCAAAAATTATTGAGTGAAGCACAAAAGCTTGATAAACGTGATATGCTAGCAGATCAAATAAAAATGATGAAAGAGCAAATGAAACGCGCTTCAATTCCAAAGCAACATTATGGAAGCCCTACTTCTTCGAGGCAACATCGTAAAAGTAAAAGATAAGAACATTTATTATCAAGGTTTTGAGTAGTGACCTTCTTCTGGAATTTCTATAAAGTATTCCTTACGGGATTTATTATTAAGATGTGGTTCGCGCAACCAAGGGTTGTGCAATTTTAGTATTTTATAGTTAATACCAAATTGTTCAGAAAATTTTACAAAATCAGCCACAGCAGTATCTACTGCAACTTTAAAGGTTGGAATAGGCGTGTACAAATCTTTGTGCCTAAAATTAAAACCATATTTGTCGGGATGGTTTAAAATTTCTTTTAAAGCCACAATTCTAAACATATATCTTCCAGTTTCTTCTCCAAGTAACAAATCGTAGTAACCAGAAACAT
>CALZKX010000376.1 GCA_945788155.1 uncultured Flavobacteriaceae bacterium | reverse complement strand
TTCAAAATATTTATAAAACACTACATTTTTGCCCAATGCTGGATTTTTACCTGTTTCTTCTTTAGTTAATTCCAATACTGTTGCTACATCATTATCAAAATTTGTAGCGTTTAAAAAACGAGGTTCAATAACTGTTTTCCCAGAGGTGTTTATGTAACCAAAATATGAAATGCCATTTTTTTTGTTTACAATTAAACATCTTCCATCTTTAAAGATAGGATAATTGCCATCTTTAGATTTAGTAGTAACTAAATCCTTTCTAAAATTTACAACAATATCACCATCTTTATTTATAAAGCCCCATTGATTGTCTTTTTTAATAGCTGCAACACCATCATTAAATGATGAAATATAGTCTAGGTTTTCAATAGTTTGTGTAACACCAAAAAATGGAATTAAAACTACTGCTATGAGTATAATTATTGTTTTTTTCATGACGCTTAGTTTAAAATTATACATCAAAAATAGGGTTGATTGCTCTGTTATAAAATGATATTCATCATGGAATAAAAAAAGAACAAACAAAGTATCAATGGAAAAAGCATGTCTATTTCACTGCCTATTATAAAGTGTTTAATGCAATTTCGATCATTTTAACAAAAGTGCTTTCGCGCTCATCGGCTGTTGTTCTTTCTTTGGTAACTAAGGAATCCGAAACCGTTAAAATAGCAAGAGCCTTAACATTAAACTTGGCGGCAATTGTGTATAATCCAGCGGTTTCCATTTCTACACATAGCACACCAAATTCTGCCCATTTTTTGTATGCATCGAAATCGTCTTCATAAAATTCGTCTGCAGATAATACATTTCCTGCTTTTATGGGAATATTGTTTTCGTTGGCATACAATGCTGCTTTCATGAACAATTCAAAATTTGCTGTTGGCGAATAATCGGCATTAATAAAGCGTGAGTTATTAATACCTGATGTTGAAGAAGCTGCCATAGCAATAACGATGTCTCGTATTTTAATATCTTTTTGATACGACCCTGTAGAACCAACACGAATAAGATTTTTAACACCATAATCATTAATGAGTTCATGACAGTAAATAAGCGCTGATGGGATTCCCATTCCGGTGCCTTGCACAGAAACACGCTTGCCTTTATAAAAGCCCGTAAAACCAAGCATGCCTCTTATATCATTATAGCATATATGGTCTTCTAAAAATGTTTCCGCAATCCATTTGGCTCGCATTGGATCTCCCGGAAGCAATACTGTTTCGGCTATATCTCCTTTTTTTGCTTCTATATGTGTACTCATAATGTTTGTGTTAATGTGATTTTATAACATTAATAATCTCGTTTTTTTGAAGTACTCCAGATTGTCGCCAAACTTGTTTTCCTTTTTTAAACAGTAACATGGTTGGCACACCACGCACCTGATATTTTTCTGCTAATGGCTGGTTTTTATCGACATCAATTTTAATAATCTTTACTGCTGTGCCTAACTCTTCTTTTACTTCTTTTAATATTGGTGCCAACATTTTACATGGGCCACACCAATGGGCATGAAAATCTATCAATACTGGTGTTTTTGAATTGATTATCTTATTAAAATTACTTTTCATGAGTTATACTGTTTATAACATTTTCAAGTTTAGCGGTAACCTCTTGAGCTATAATTTTTAATGTTTCATTACTTACTGCTTCCATTGATATTAAAGGGTTAATAGCTGAAACTTCGATGTTGTTTGGTGAAAGTTCTTGAATAATAATATTACAAGGTAACATAGTGCCTATTTTATCTTCGGCTTGTAATGCTTTATATGCGAAAGGTGGGTTACAGGCACCCAAAATTTTGTATTTTTTAAAATCAACATTAAGTTTTTCTTTTAAGGTTTGTTGCATATCTATTTGTGTAAGCACTCCAAAACCTTCCTTTTTTAATAGCTCCACAACTTTGTCCTCTATGTCTTTAAAAGAGCCGTTTACAATAGTGTTATAATAATAATTCATAATCTAATATTTTTTAATTCAATATTAAGCTTAGCCAGTAACATTAATTCTGATTTATTTACTTTAGAAAAAGACGCTGCTATGGCTCTAGCTGTTTTTAAAATAAGTGTGTTTATTTGGTCCGTAAACAACGATTCATGTTCTTTTTTAAATGTTAAAAAGCTATTGTAGCACGTTTTGGCATTATACTCATTATCATCATGCAACCATTTAAAGGTATTAATAATAGAATGTTCAGCATCCATTTTAAAGTCATCTTCAATAAGATGCGTTGTTAACCATTCTTTTTTTACAATGTCTTTTAATTTATCAAGCTCCTCAACTCTTACATTATTGTCTATAGCAGCAATAGCGTAAAACAATTTACCCAAGTTTTGGTAAAATTTGTGAGTTAGCTCTTTATTGGTTTTCATCATTCAAAAATTTAAGCTCTATAAAAATAAATACTTGCCTTTAATATTATTATGATATAAATCAGTTCCTTAAATAATTAAAAAACTTAGCCTTTCAAATAGTATTGATGCACATAACTTTAGTATCTTTATGTTTCAATTAATCCTTTTTCTAAATAAATGTTCAAACAAGACCAGGAGATTTTTAATATTCTTTTAGAAACGATTTCTCAAGGTGTCATTATTGTTGACAGTCACCAAGTGATTATGGAGATCAATAAATCGGCTGAGAAAATGTTTGGGCACCTTAATAAAGACTTATTGGGCCAGTCTATAAATATTCTTATCCCAAAAGAGTATCATGCAAATCATGCGTCGCATTTTATTGGTTTTATAAAGAAAGGTAAACGTCGAAAAATGACAGACGACACCATGGACATTTTTGGTGTCAAAAAAAATGGGGACATTTTCCCTATAAAAATTGAGCTAAACCCTTTTACTTTATATAACAAACAATATATAATGGCTATAATGAATGATCTTACCGAAAAAAAGGAGATCAAGAAAAAGCTCATGTTAAAAAATAAAGCACTAAAATCTGCTAG
>CALZKX010000375.1 GCA_945788155.1 uncultured Flavobacteriaceae bacterium | reverse complement strand
TTGCTTGTTTGTGTATAGTATAGTGGCTTTTCACCAAAAAAATCACGAGCAATAAAAACCTTATTTTGCACTTTGTCATGAATACTAAAAGCATACATGCCATCTAGTTTCTTAAAACCTTCAGGGCCTTCAATTTCGTAAAGTTTTAAAATAACCTCAGTATCACTAGTAGTTTTAAAAGTGACGCCTTTTCTCTCTAATTGAGATTTTATTTTTTGATAGTTATAGATTTCACCATTAAAAACAATAGAAATACTATTGTTTGCAGTATGCATTGGTTGTTTTCCAGTGGTTAAATCGATTATTGATAAACGACGCATAGCCATGCCAATAGATGCATTGTCGCTACTATCTGTGTAAATACCATCTTCATCAGGACCTCTATGAAAGATTAAATCATTCATAGTGCCCAGTTGTTCTTTTAAACTTTTATAATCAATTAAAGAAGAATGAATAAAGCCATTTATTCCGCACATAAGCCTAATATAATTTTAATAAATTTAACTAATTTGCTACTAACCAGTCTTAAAAAAATTATTTGCTCGTATTTTTTCTTCATGTAAATAAATAACAAATAATAGTGTTATCCAAAATAATGGGATACGCAATGTCATGTGAACTGCTGCAAATAATACAACTGGGAGCATGACTGCCATTATTTCCCTTGACAATTTAACAACAAGTAATTTAAATGCTCCTAAATATAAGAATATACCAATGATGCCATACGAAAATAAAATACTCGCAAATATAGAATGTAACTCGATGCTTTCATTAAAACGTTCATAGGCACCTTCACCAGCACCAAAAAGTAAGTATTGTGGATTTTCACCAATACGTTGAAAGCCTCTGTTACCAATACCTTGGTTACCAGATATTGTATTATTTGAAAATCTATCAAAATTATACTCTAATGCAGCAAAGTTCTTTAAATCTAGATCAAAATTAAAATCAACTATTATAAATGCTATAACTGATGCAACTCCAAAAATAATCAAGTTTTTTCTAGATTTGATTATAAAGAATACCCAGAAAATTATAGCACCTCCAAGTGCAGCTCTCGATGCAGATATTAATATAAAAAAGGTACAAAGCACTAACAACATAATTGTGTAACTACTTTTTGTATTAAGTAAGCGAGTTAAAACATAGATTATTGCCAGTAAGCATAATCCCCAAAGAGCCAATTGGTTAGGGTTGTTAAAAAACATTTGCGTCCTAACACCCTGAGATTTTATAAACGGAAATAAAAGCGCCTGAACTATAAGGGCAACTGAAAGTGCTTTAAATGTTATTTCCAAAAAAGAAGTGTCTTTAAGTCTATTAAATATAGTCAGCATTAGAAAAAAACTGTACAAATAAAATATACTATTTTTTATTATAAGGATATCGCCTATAATTAACATCCAAATAGTGTTTACTATAAAGGTGTAAATTACAAACAGGAATAAATATTTGGTGTATGTATTGGTGTTTATATTTGTAAGAATTGATTTTAAATTCACAATAATTAATAGGATCCCAAACAAATCTGCCAATTGCGGATTGCCCTCTGGAAGCAAGTAAAAAGGGTATGCAATTAAATATATTGCCCAAAGATAATAGCTAAACTTCATGGAATGTTTTTTTGTTTTCTTTAATCACTTTCATGCAAAATACAAACGAAAGTAACGCTTTTACAGTTAAAGCAGTAATAATAGTAACAGCACCTCCAACATAATTATAAGTTGGTATTAACAACAAGCCAGTAAATAAACCACAAGCAGAGCCAAACACTATAATTTTAGAATATAACTTATCTTTCTTATAGATCATTAAGCCATTAACTCCAAAAGCTGAAATTACCGATGCTAAAAATGGTGCAGGACTTAAATACTTTACAGCTTTCCCAATTTCTAAAGAAGTGATACCTTCTCCCAACCATAGTTCAATTAAAAAATCTGCTAAAAAGTACATCGATATAGATAATAAAAACCCCATAACAATAAATATATATCGAGAAATATGCATGGCACTTTTATTTCTATTTAAAAAAGGGTAAAGTACATTGGTCATAATGGTATTAACAACACCAAAAGCTCCAGATACTTTGGTGCCAATCTCCATGACACCTGCAAACCTTTGAGGCCAATGCAACCCTACCAGAAAAATAGAGGTATTATAATAAATAGTGGGAGAGGCCATGGTTAAAAAAGAACTCCAAGCTTCTTTGACCGTTCTTTTAACATCTTTAAGCTTTGAAAACTTAAAAACTAGTCCAAACTTTTTGTAAATAAAAATTTGAGCGATTACTCCAGCAATTAAAAACCCTATTGAATGGTAAAGAGAGATATATATAAACTGGGACTCTGTTTTAATCAATGTAAAGCAAAATAAAGCAAACATTGATTTTGAAATAATATTTACCATGGTAATAAAACGCATTTTCTCCATACCAAGAAAAAACCACATTGGAAATAGCACCTCTCCAAAAAGAAGGATAATAAAAAACAAGTAAATAATATAATGCTCACCAAGTTTTGGCACTACCAATAATAAAATAGTTAAAACGATAATTGAGGCTACGAATAAATAAAATTGCGCAGTTAATGTATCATTATATACTTTCGATAATTTTTTTTTATCGTCTCTTATTAACGCAATGTCCCTAACTGCCGATAGGTAAAACCCAAATTGAATAATGTTTTGAAAATAAAAAATTAGAGAAAATGCAAATGCATAAATGCCATAATTTTTTTCAGACACTACATTTAGTAAATACGGTATAATAATTAATGGTATAACCGCATCTATTGCCTTAAAAAGGAAATAGGAGATAAAATTTTCTATTAATGAAAAATGTTTTTTTAAGTCCAAACCCAATATTTAGGGAGGATAAATTAACGCATTTTTGCTCTAAAAACGAATGGCTATTAATTTTTTCTTCATTATAAAATCCAAAATCAAATTTTCATCGTACATATCTCTAAACATGTTGAAAGTAAAAACATCGACAAAAAGCATAAAACATCTATTAACTAATAATATTAGTAAGTATAATCCTACTTTAAAGATGTTTTTTATCGATTAAATTAGCGAAGGCTATTTAACCTTTAATTATTTGTCTATGTTTACCAAAACAGCCCCAAATTGTTAAAAAGATGAAATTTATTAGTTCTGCAAAAGCAGTAATTATTTCTATTATTTCCTTTTGTTATTTTCAAAATAGCTTAAGCGCTCAAGAATACGACTTAATTACAGACACAAACGTCTATTGGCCAATACAAGAAGTATCCAAACCTGGATATTTACAATCTATAACCGATCCAACATTCGGCACAAAAGTTACAAGAATTACAGGAGATGTTGGTGTAGCAATACCAAACATTAGTGGAGAAGTATGGCGTAATGTAGCTAGACACGGTTATTCAACTAGACAGCCTTGGAATGCAGATGAATCTATTATTTATTTAGATAGACATAAAACCGAAGGTGGTAGTTGGGGACCATCGCTATTTTTAAATGGTGAAACCTACGAAGTCATTAAACAAGCAAACGTTCCAGGAGCCAATGAAACCAGATGGCATCCAATAAACCCAGATTTAATGCTCTTGATAAGGGACGACGGAATATATTCTTGGAGTTATTCTACAGGAAACACAACACAATTAATGTCTTATAGTGGTTATTCTGGAGCTACCACAGGATATACAGGCAATTTCACAAATGATGGTACTAAGGTATCTGTTTTTGCTACAAGAAATTCTGATGGTAAACAAGTGGTTTTTGCACTAGACTTTGCTAATAACATTAAACACCCAGATATTGATTTTTCTGGTGTTAATATTGATTGGCTATCAATTTCACCTCTTGGCAATTATACTATGGTTAATGCCGATTATGGTAATGGAAGCGATAGAACTAAGGTGTATGATTTAGCTGGAAACCAAGTAGGTCCATACTGGAGTGAATATGGTAGACCAAGTCACTTCGATTTGGCAGTAGACCAAGAAGGAAACGAAGTAGCGGTTGGAGTCTCTAAGTCTAATCCAGATGATGGTAGGGTTATAAAAAGAAGATTGGTAGATGGTCAAGTTACAGTATTAACAACTGGAGGCTATGCTAGTCATGGTTCAGCTAGGTCTCTTTACAGACCAGGTTGGGTATTTACCATAACATCTTCTTCACGAAGTTGGGACCCTTATTTAAACGAACTTATTGGTGTAAAACTTGATGGCTCAAGAGTAGAAAGGATTACAAATGCAAGAAATTACCTAT
>CALZKX010000374.1 GCA_945788155.1 uncultured Flavobacteriaceae bacterium | reverse complement strand
GGCGCAGAGGGATTCGAACCCCCGACCCCTTGGGTGTAAACCAAGTGCTCTGAACCAACTGAGCTATGCGCCCTCTAAATTGGACTGCAAATATAAGTCAGTTTTTTAATCTAACAAACATTTTTAATTAATTTTCTAAATAATTTCAGCAACTACAAAAGTACTCCCTCCTACATAAATAAGGTCATTGTTTTTTGCTTGTTTTTTAGCAAATTCAAACGCTTCATTTACCGATTTATAAGCATCTCCTTTATAGCCTTTTTCAGCAAAATATTGTTTTAAAATTTCTGCATCCAACCCTCTTGGAATTTCTGGTTTGCAAAAATAATACGTGGCTTTTATTGGAAATAAATCTATAATACTTACTATATTCTTATCGTTCACCATTCCTAGAACCAAATGTAGTTTGTTAAAGGTTTCATTAGCTAATTGTGGCATCACATAGCTTAGTCCTTCTTTATTATGCGCTGTATCGCAAATAATTTTTGGACTATATTGCAATGTTTGCCAACGACCTAATAACCCTGTGTTTTTCACTACGTTATTAAATCCTTTTACTTTGTGCTTTTCGGAAGTATTAAATCCTAATGGTTGTAAAACGGTTAGAGTTTGTGCTACTGTTTTAATGTTGTTTGTTTGATAGCTTCCTTTTAAATCGGATTTGTAAGTTTTTTTAATAGTTTGGTCTGCAAAATATATTGGAGCGTTATTCTCTTTGGCTATTCTTCTAAAAACAGGTGTTATTTTCTTTTGTGTTTCGCCTATAACAACTGGAACATTTGGTTTAATTATTCCAGCTTTTTCATGAGCTATTAGTTCTAGAGTATCACCCAAAAATTGCGTGTGATCTAGTCCTATATTTGTAATTACTGAGATTTCAGGAGTAATAATATTGGTAGAATCTAATCGTCCACCCAAACCAACTTCAATAATAGCAATATCAACCTTTTGTTTTGCAAAATAATCGAATGCCATGCCAACCGTCATTTCAAAAAAAGACAACCTATGGTTTTCTAAAAACGTCTTGTTTCGCGTAATAAATTGAATAACAAATTGCTTGCTAACAACATTACCATTTACTTTAATACGCTCTCTAAAATCTTTTAAATGAGGCGAAGTGTACAACCCAACTTTACAACCTGCTTCTTGCAAAACCGAGGCAATCATGTGGCTGGTTGACCCTTTGCCATTGGTTCCAGCTACATGAATTGATTTAATTTTTTTTTCAGGATTATTAAGATGACTTGAAAGTGCATAAGTATTAGTTAAATCCTTTTTAAAAGCAACCTTCCCTTTGTTTTGATACATTGGTAATTGGTTGAACATCCAATTTACAGTATCATTATAATTCATAAATTATTGACTTAGACTAAAGTTGATAACAACAAAACCAACTTGTTTAGCAGGTGCTTTTGAATTGGCAGGCCACTTATAAGACAATGCCGTTTTTTTAGCAGGCTCAAATAAACACGAAGCACTATTTAAAGTTCCTCTAACTCCTGGTTCAGCATCAATTACATTACCATTTCTATTCACGGTGATTTTAACAACAACTCGTCCTTCTTCATTACACTTTTGCTGGACTATTTCTCTTGAAGGTTTCCCTCTACCACGCAGTCCATAACCACTTCCTCCTCCACCTGCTCCAGGTTCGCCAAAATAACTTGGTGCATAAGGGTCGCCATTTAATTGTCCTTGGTTTCCAGGTTTATTACTAGTACCATCGGAAGAGTTTTCATTACCGTCAGCATTTTTTACACCACTAATAAGTCCGTCAGCAAATTTCTTTTTGGCTTCTTGCTCTTTGCGTTCTCTTTCAATACGTTCGGCTTCTTTTTTAGCTTTTGCCTCTGCTACTGCCTTAATTTTAGCTTCTTTAGCTTTTTGCTTTTTAATGGCGATAGCTTCAGCATCTTCACTTGTTAAAACTTCTTCCTTAACTTCTTTAGGTTCTGAGGGTATTTGTTTAGATTCTTCGACTTTTTGAGGCGGCTTTACCGCTTCTTGTTCGGCTTTAATAGGTTTTTTAGGTTGAATGCGACCGCTACCAAAATCAGTAGTTCCAAAATTTACAGCAACACCATATTCCATTGGTGGATCCATATATTTAGGCCCAACAATAAATATCAGCAAAATTAAAATCACAGCAAATAAAGCTGTGATTCTAGCTGAATCTTTTTCATGTTTGGTTTTAAAATACGATTTCATCTAACCTAAATATTAATTATTCGGTTTTACTGCTAGTATCACTTTAAACTTATTTCTATTGGCAATATCCATAACCTTTACCACATTATCCACTGGCACGGATTTTTCGGCTCTTAAAACAATAGTAGGCGATTCTTCACCAGATAATGCAGCAAGTAATTGGCTTTCTAGAACACTTTCACCAACACGTTTTTGGTCAATATAATATGTCAAATCTTTCTTTATACTAACTGATACTGACTTTTTATTTTGCGTTTTACCGCTTGCTTTTGGCAACAAAATATCAATAGCACTAGTGGTTACTAAAGTAGATGCTAGCATAAAAAATATTAATAACAAGAATACAATATCTGTCATTGACGACATATTGAATTCTGGTGTTATCTTATTTCTTCCTCTTATATCCATATATTAAATTGGTTCGTTTAGAAGGTCTAAAAATTCAACCGAATTAGCTTCCATTTGATGAATAACCTTATTCGTTCTGGCCACTAAATGATTGTAACATATATAACTTACAATACCTACTATTAAACCAGCTACAGTAGTGGTCATTGCTGTATATAAACCACTAGCGAGAACATCCATTTGAATGGTCCCTCCTGCATTGGCAAGCTCGAATATTGCTAGTATCATTCCAACAACTGTACCAAGAAATCCAATCATTGGTGCAGCACCAGAAATAGTTGCGAGAACACTCACATTTTTTTCGAGTCCGTAAACTTCTAGACGTCCTGCATTTTCAATGGCAGTATTAATATCTTCCAAAGGTTTGCCTATTCTAGAAATCCCTTTACTAATAAGTCGAGATACTGGAGAATTGACTTGCGCACATAATACTTGAGCCGAATCTATTTTACCATTAGACACATGGTCTTTAATTTGATTCATAAAATTTGTGTCTATTTTGGATGCCGATTTAATTGCAAATAAGCGTTCAAAATAAATATAGCTGGCAACCAGCAGCAATACAAACAATAACAGAATTATAACTTGTCCTGCAGTTCCGCCACTTTTTATAAGCTCTATAATAGATAGGGTCTTTTCGGTAGATTCGCCATCAGTAATTAGTTCTGCTCCTTCTTGAACAGTTTTTAGAATTGCTGTGTATAACATATATTTGTCTTGTTAGATTTTGAATAATAACGGTTGTTTTCTATATAAAGTATTTTAAAACAGTGTTCTTGTAAAAAAGAAAACTGCAGCTCCAGCTAAAAAACCTAAAGCGGCTAACCAAGCTATCTTTTTTAAATACCAGAAAAAATCTATTTTTTCCATCCCCATTGCTACAACTCCAGCTGCAGAACCTATGATTAACATACTACCTCCAGTTCCGGCAGAATAGGCAATAAAGTGCCATAGCTCATTATCCAGTGGTTCAGAGAACATGCCTAAACTGGCTGCAACCAATGGCACATTATCGATAACCGCAGAACCTACACCCAAAGCTAAAATCACTAAATCTGAGACGCCCTCGCC
>CALZKX010000373.1 GCA_945788155.1 uncultured Flavobacteriaceae bacterium | reverse complement strand
AGTCGTTCTTTTTTACTTCCTTTAAGTAAAACATAGGGTCTGTTATATTTTATTAACGCGTCTTCAAAGGCTTTAAACATTCGTTCACGTTCATTGGGTTTATCGCGTAAATCATCTGCTTCCCAAGGGACGTCAATATAAGTTAAAAAGTATAAATCGTAGGTGTTTTCAATAGCATGTTTATCTAAAATTGGGTCGCAAGTTCCTGAGTAATATGCTTCGGAGTACACTTTTGTTTCCAACAAATCGGTATCACAAATTAAAACGGAATCTGTTTTTTTAGCAAGTGTGTTTTCTAATGTCATTTGTCCAATAGCAATTGGCAATAAATCTTTTGCCTCACAAGTTCGGCGTTCATTATTCCATACATCTTGCAAATATTCTCGTGCATATTCTCGTACCCAAATAGAATTATAATATCTAGCCAAATGTCTAGATAACGTTGTTTTACCTGTAGATTCTGGGCCAAACAATACTACTTTTATGCAGTTTGCTGGCTTTTGTTTAAGTTGTTTTTCCATTCAATATATCCTAAAATAGCGAGTACTAAAAATATGGTAAATTGAATCCCTGAGAAACCTAATCCTTTAATAAAATATAAAGGAATAGAAATAATATTACCTCCAATCCACAATAACCAATGCTCTATTTTTTTATTTGCCATCATCCACATTGCAGCAAAGAAAATGCCAGTTGTAAATGTGTCAAAATAATCTGTTATTCTGTCAAATCTATCAAAATATAAGTACACACACACAACAAATACAGCAGTACTTGTAAAAATACCTATTGCTTTTATCCAATCCATTTTTGAAGATTTAGTGATTTCTATATGTTCGCCTTGTATTAGTTTTGTCCACATATACCAACCATAAATGCTCATAAATGTATAATAAATATTAATAATTAAATCGCCATAAAGGGTAAATTGGTAGCAGATATACACATAAATTGCAGTACTTATTATTCCTGTTGGATACACCCAAATACTTTCCTTTTTGGCATACCAAACACTCGCAACACCAAACACAACTGCCAAAATTTCCAAGCTAATATTTAAGGTTGTAGCAGTTCTATAAGGCTCAAGAAAAAAATTAATTATTTCGTTCATATTAAATTGTTAAAGAAAGATTCGTCTTCTTCAAGTACTGTTCCAATTACTACCAAATCTGCTCCATATTTATACGCTTCTTTTAATTGTTGATTATTTTTAATGCCTCCGCCAACAATAAGCGGAATGTTTAAATCTTCTTTTACCGAAGAAATTATGTCTGCATTTATTGGATGTGTTGCACCACTTCCAGCTTCAAGGTAAATTAATTTCATACCAAGTAATTCACCAGCTTTAGCTGTATTTACAATAGCTTGAATGCTTTTTCTTGCCATCGGAATTGTTTTTGTTACTCTTTGTACAGAAGTTTCCTTTCCGTTCTCAATTAATATATAGCCTGTTGGAAGAATTTCAAGATTCGTTTTGCGTAATTTTGAAACTGCCACAACTTGCTTTCCTATTAAATACTCAGGGTTTCTTCCCGAAATTAATGATAAGAACAATAATGCATCAGCGTTTTTTGTGATTTGCGAAACATCTCCCGGAAACAATATTACAGGTAAATTTGAAAGGCTTTTAATTTTAGATACTAAACTATTTGTTACATGTTCTTTAACAGTACTACCTCCAACAAAAATATGCGTAATTACAGATTTGTTTACTTTTTCAATAAAACCTGTTGCCATTTCAATGGTCATTTTATCAGGGTCTATTAAAACAGCCAATAATTTTTTTTTCTTTAAAATTGAATCGAGTATGTCTTGGTATAGGTTTTTCATTTAGGCAATAACATAAGCGCATGTAAACCCTTCAAACTCCAAAAAGGTAGCTTCATAACGATATTTCTTGCTTTTAAAATCTATCCAAGCAACGGTTTTTGCGTCATAAATCATAAATGGAATGACTAAAAAATGATCTTTAAAGACCATTCCAGGTGTTGCGAACAATTTATACAAAGACTCTTTAATGCACCAAATTATGGTCAATTCGTTTATATATGTACCTGTGTCTTTTTTTAAATAATTAAACTCATAATCAATAAACTTTGGTGCTATTCTAGCTATTTTATCTCGCTGCATTTCTATATCAATTCCAACCTCACAATCACTAACAATAACACCTACATATAAAAAAGAATGTGTGATTGAAATACATTTACCATCTTTTAAATGTGGTTTCCCATAACCATCATAAAACAAATCTTGATCGGTATATCCTGAATCCCTTAAGATATGTCTTACACATAAAAAACCCCGTTGGTGCCAATCGCTTTTCATACTTAAAACACGCTTTAAACTGTCTGGTTTCAAATCTAAAGGTTCAAACAAATCATCATAAGACTCGGTAATTTTCCAGATTTTAACAGTAGTTTGTGAGTTCGGATTAAAGGTTTTATAAAGAGGCATTTAATTTTCTGAAAGTTATTGGTTATCTTTGCAGCGCCTAAGGCGCATTTGGCATTTTTAACATAGCGAATTTAACTATTTTTAAGTTCCAAACCCAAAGTTGCAGGCATTAAAACACATAGAAAAATTATACTTATATGAACACAAAAACAATTCCTTACGTAGCTAACAAAGTTAAAGATATTTCGCTTGCGGCTTGGGGAAGAAAAGAAATAGAATTAGCTGAAGCTGAAATGCCAGGATTAATGAGCCTTCGTGAAGAATACAAAGACTCTCAACCACTTAAAGGAGCTCGTATTGCAGGATGTTTACACATGACCATTCAAACTGCTGTTTTAATTGAAACTTTACAAGCTTTAGGAGCCGAAGTTACATGGAGTTCTTGTAATATTTTCTCAACACAAGATCAAGCTGCTGCTGCAATTGCTGATGCTGGAACAGCTGTCTATGCATGGAAAGATATGACTGAAGAAGAATTTGATTGGTGTATAGAGCAAACACTTTTCTTTGGTGAAGATAGACAACCATTAAATATGATTCTTGATGATGGTGGTGATTTAACCAACATGGTTTTAGATAAATATCCTGAATTAGCTGCTGGAATTAATGGTTTATCTGAAGAAACAACAACTGGAGTTCATAGGTTATACGAACGTGTAAAAAATGGAACTCTACCAATGCCTGCAATTAACGTTAACGACTCGGTTACAAAATCGAAATTCGATAACAAATATGGTTGTAAAGAAAGTGCCGTAGATGCGATTCGTCGTGCAACAGATATTATGTTAGCTGGAAAACGTGTTACAGTTTGTGGCTATGGTGATGTTGGCAAAGGTACTGCGGCTTCTTTTAAAGGTGCTGGAAGTATTGTTACTGTAACAGAGATTGATCCTATTTGTGCATTACAAGCTGCAATGGATGGTTTTGAAGTGAAAAAACTTGAAACTGTAATTGGTAATACAGATATTGTAATTACAACTACTGGAAATAAAGATATTGTTCAAGCTCGTCATTTTGAAGCTTTAAAAGATAAAGCCATAGTTTGTAATATTGGGCACTTTGACAATGAAATTGATATGGCTTGGTTAAATGATAATCATGGACATACTAAAGATACCATAAAGCCTCAAGTAGATAAATATAATGTAAATGGAAATGACATTATTATTCTTGCTGAAGGCCGTTTAGTAAACTTAGGTTGCGCAACGGGTCATCCAAGTTTTGTAATGAGTAACTCGTTTACCAACCAAACCTTAGCTCAAATTGAATTATGGACAAACAAGGATGCTTATAAAAATGAAGTGTATATGCTACCTAAAGCCCTTGATGAAAAAGTTGCTAAACTACATTTAACTAAAATTGGCGTTGAACTTACTGAGTTACGTGAAGATCAAGCAGATTATATTGGCGTGCAAGTTGAAGGCCCTTTTAAGCCAGAGCATTACAGATATTAAATTGTCATTCAGAGTGTAAACAAAGAATCTCAAAATAAACAAAACCCTTGCAGAAATGTGAGGGTTTTTTATTGATATATCGAACTAAACGTCACTTCGAGTGATTCCGAAGTATGAGGAATTGTATCGAGAAGTTTTTATCTTTAAAAAATGAAAGTATCATATATGTACATTCTTAAATCCAGATGATTCCTATTATACAGGGTTAGCCAAAATAAGTTCGCCGAAAAATTGATATGATAAATAAATTAGAATATTTTATTATTTTATAAAATGTATGATAAGAAAATACGATTATCTTATCATT
>CALZKX010000372.1 GCA_945788155.1 uncultured Flavobacteriaceae bacterium | reverse complement strand
TGATAAACGATAACGCTTTGGCAGAAGATATTGTACAAAATGTGTACATAAAAATTTGGAAGAAACGGCATTATCTAAAACCAGATTTTTCAATGAAAAGTTTTTTGTACAAATCTGTTTACAACGAATATATAGACCAATATCGAAAAAACAGATCTGTTACCGAATTGGAAAAAAAATATATTGAAGCTTTAGATCACATTGTTGAAGAGGACGATACTTTGTTAGAAAGATTATATGCTTTGGTACAAAAAGAAATACAGAATTTACCTCCAAAATGTAAAAATATTTTTATTTTAAGTAAGCACGAAGGGTTGAGTAATGTAGAGATTTCAGAATATCTTAATGTTTCGATAAAAACGGTTGAAGCGCATATCACAAAAGGATTTAGTATTATTAGAGAAAAAGTGTCTTATAACATGGACATGAATACCTTCATGCTTCTATTGTTTATAAAACCGTTACTACTCTTTTTTTAGTTGCCACTTGTATTGCTCTCTTATTTCAATGCTTATTTTCATTAAAATATTGACTCATCCTTTATAGAGTGCCCAAAGCTTTACAATAGGTTAGAATATATTATAATACGAACAATGTAATTTTGCTACCCTCTACTCTTTGCGTTATTTTAATTTTAAAACCGTTTGAGCGAATTGCACGTCTATTGTCTTGCCCAATCCTGGTATCACATTATCCAACCCTATGTCTTTTACCAAAATCTGCCCACTTGCACTAATTACACATGACATTGAAGAACTTAGGTAAACATGAGTAATTGTTGCTCTAAAAAGTGCCTTATAGGTGTTGCCTTTGTAAGTAATAGACACCAACCAATTGAAATTAATGGGGTCGTGAACTTTTGATAAAAAATCGGTGCTCGGAACACCTCCCGAAAAGCGTAAAATTAATGGGTCTTCCTCCTGTGTTAGGATGGTGTTAATCTCAGTATTATCTGTTGATAAGGTTTTGAGATCAAGGATACCATTTACTACTTTGTTGCTATAATCAAGATATAATGAAAGTTTGTGCGTTTCTGCTTTGAGCAGCTTGTCACCCGCCAAAGTCATCATCTCAAGATGTCCATCTTCAGTCTTATAAATATTTTGTGCACTAACTGTATAAAAGCTAATGATTTGAACACATAAAAATGTTAATGCTAAATTAACGATACGTGGATTATGTTTGATTGTAGTTAACATTATTTAGAGCGGTTTTTAAATAGTTTTTATAATTAATTGTTATCCTTAATTGCAAAACACAAGTTAGCACTTAACGTTAAGTTTAAGGATTTTTTATTGTTCTTTTTAATATATTCAGTTTTTCTTTCTTTTCTTCTTATTAATTTTTCTAATGGTTGGCGATGATGTGTACCAGAGTAAAAATCCGCTTAAAACAGTAATTAAGCCCAATAGTGAAAATGTTCTTAAAATGATATTATTAAAATTGTCCCTTCCTTCATAATCCATGGTATGAGTCATCCACAAAAAATCGAACCACCTCCAACTGCGATGTCTTACGGTTTGAAAATTTCCATCATTTACCGAGACATACGATTTAAGAGCTTCGTCATTATCATACGAAATTACATAAGCTGGCAATAACTTTTCACGATACTCATGTTTTTTATTGACTTTATTTATTCGAACAACATTAGTAACCTTTAACGAGCTATCCATAAACCGATTGGCTACATACAAAGCTTCAGTTTCAGTAATTCCTTCTTTTAATTCTCCGTTTAATGCACTGTAAAGCTGTTTCTGGTTTATCCAATAATAGGGTATGCCATTAATATCTCTTAGTTCAATGGTCTTGATTTCTAAAGGCACATCTAATTGAGATGGACTTATTAAGCTTTGAAAAGCTTTGGGCTGGTATTGTAAATTTCTAAACTGATCACCGTGAATATCGTCAATATCAGTCCAACTAAAATACAGACCACTAATGGTCCATAACAAAAACTGAATTCCTATAAAAAGACCCAAATATCGATGGGTCTTTCTTATTTTTAAAGCTGTATGCCTGTTTACCACTAAGTGTTATTTTTTATTTCTTGAAGAAGTATGCGTTTTAATGATTTTCCATTTTTCATTCATTTTTTTCAAAATCGAAGTTGCTACTCCTTTTTTAGCAATAGTTCTGCTTACTCCTTTGTCATTAGGCTTTAATATAATGGTATATACATACGTTTCTGTTGTAAACGCATAATTGCCATCAACCTGAGCATCGATTTCATAATCTGAAAATGTAAAACTTTTAAAATGGCCTAATTCTGGTCCTAAATGGTGTTCTATATAGTGAGCATAAGTGCCTTCTACTCCTCCAGATTCAAATACATTTGAGTCTTCTGCAAACAAATCAAAAGTACCTTTGGTTGTTAGGTTTTGTATTGCATCTTTATAAGTTTTCATTACTGTTATTACAGCTTCGCGGTCGCTTAAATCAGTCTTTTTAGTTTGTCCATTTGTAACTGTTACAAAAAGAAGGATTAAAAGTGTTGCTAATTTGGTGATTTTCATAAACTTGTTTTTAAACTATTAAAATTATATTCTCTATTTTCTTAACTAAATAATTGAAGCGCTAAAGCTCCTATAATAATTGCTACAATAATTGTGTATAGGATGTAATTAATCCATTTTTTAAATACAGATTTCTCTGATTGGTCTTGACAACTGTTATTACAACAATCTTTCATTGTTATCATTTTCAATTGTGCCTGACTAAGGAAGGGAATTGCTATTAATAAATCATTAAGGAAAAATTATTTCCCTTCCATGTTCAGGCTACTATTAATCAAATAATAGTTTCATTTTAAAACTTCATTGTGCCCGACGAGGGAAGGGATTAACACTAATCGTTAATAATTCAACCCTTCCCGAATCAGGACTTTACTAACACTAAAAAGGGAATGCTTTAACTAACACCTATCAACAATGAAAAGTTCCATTTCCTTTTTAATGTTATATATTTAATTTACTTGCTCTTTTAAATATATTCTTAATTATTAATTTCTTTTTGCACTTTACCACAAGTGGCCATTTTACTGCCATAATATGGGTTTTTTACTTCATTACTAGTGCTTAACCATGTACTGCCTCCTTCATACATTGGGCAGAACTGTTCGTAAAGTGTGTTTTTTGTTCCAGTGATAGCAACCAAATCGGTAACATCCTTGCTCAATGTTTTAAAATGTTCTCTTTGGTGGCCAAGTTCACTTTTAGCAATATGCTCCGCATGTTCGGTGGCATCTTCGATGATATCGGCTAGTTCTTCTTGTTGTTCTTTTGAATAACTTCCAGCATCAAACGCTTTAAAAGAAGCAACTAATTTTGTTCCTGCTAGAGCTGCTTTTTTTGTTTCATCTGCTACCAAAGCGTTTTTCAAGCTAAAGTAGTCTTTTAAAATCGCTTCTGTTTTAGCATCACTTTTCTTATGCATCATTTTACCGTGATCCATTTTACTATGGTCCATTTTCATTTTTTCCTTTTCCTGTGCATTGGTAAAAGAAATTGCTAACATTAGCATTGCTGCTATACTCATTTTTAAACTTTTCATCATTTTTTATATTTAAATTATTTATAAACTATCTTTTAATTGTGTCATCCATTTAATTATTTCCTGCTTCTCTGTATCTGAAAAGATGGCATCTCTATGAATAAGCGTGTAGGAGCTCAAAGGCATTTCGTCATCTTCAATTTGGCTGATGATGGATTTTAGTTTGCTATTTTTTCTTCGGTTTGATAAATCATCCCATTCGTTGAAATTAAGTTCGGCCTTACCTTCTTTAATATGATCTTCAAGCAACCAAGCAACCGGTTGTATTTTATTATACCAAGGATATTGTGTGTTATTGCTATGGCAATCGTAGCAAGATGTTTGCAACTTATTGGTGATAGGCTTGGGTACCTTATTGACCATCATAAAGTCTGTTGCGGGTACAACATCACTTTGATTACGAGATGTGGGTATAAATTGTATTCCTACAAATACAATTAATAAAACAAGGGCTATTTTTTTAACAACCTTCATTTTAATTTATCTGCTTTTGTATTGAGCCACAAGTTGACATTTTGCTTCCCATATAAGGGTTCTTGATTTCTTCAACCTCACTCAACCAGATTGCTCCTTTACCATTACTTGCCATTGGACAAAAATCTTGGTACAATGTTTTTTCTGTTCCTAATAAAGCTACCAAATCATTTATATCTGTGCTTAATACCTCAAAATGTTCCCTTTGGTGATCTATTGGGCTTTTTACAATATGCTCTGCATGCTCTT
Source organism: uncultured Flavobacteriaceae bacterium (assembly GCA_945788155.1). Lineage (GTDB taxonomy): Bacteria > Bacteroidota > Bacteroidia > Flavobacteriales > Flavobacteriaceae > Pontimicrobium. The sequence continues at coordinate 6,617 of CALZKX010000372.1, read as the reverse complement.
TGGCACTTTCAACAATTTCCATGTATTCTTTGTGCGTTTCTCCAGTTAAATTGCTCATATCAAACTCTGAAAAGGCTGCAACTAACGCTGTTCCTCCTTTTGCTGCTTCGTCTTTACTGTCTGTTGTTAAAGCATTTTTAATTTGAATATAAGCATCTATAATTGGTGTAGTTGCCGTGTTTTTTTGAGTATTATCTGCATTAGCTTCTACCTCAGAAGTGTCAGAAACACTGCCTTCATCCTGATGATCGTTACTATTGTCATGACTGGCTTCCATTTGATGCCCATCTTCATTCGTGCTTTCTTTTTTTGCGTCTTTACACGATATTGTTGTTAGGCCTATAAAAGCCATTGCCAGAATTACTGTTGATACCTTTAAATGTTTCATTGTTTTAGTGTTTTAGTGTTTTAGTGTTAATATTAATTTGAATTGTTTTATGTTTTGGCAATAAAGATAATGTTATATGCCTAAAGTTTTTCAATTATGTTTTCCAATTTTTCGGTTATCTCTTGTGCAATTTCCTTTAAAGCATCGTTCTCCACAGCTTGCATTGAAGCCATAGGGTTAACGGCTGCAACTTCAATGACGCCAGCTTCAATTTCCTGGACTATGACATTGCATGGCAACATGGTTCCAATTTTATCTTCTGCTTGCAAAGCTTTATGCGCATAGGGTGGATTACAAGCTCCTAAAATCCTGTATTTTTTAAAATCTATATCCAATTTCTTTTTTAAGGTTTCTTTTACGTCTATTTCTGTTAAAATACCAAAACCTTCATTTTTCAATGCTTCTGTAACGCTTTCAATTACAGTATTAAAATCCTCGTTGAGGGTTTTATTAAAATAATAGTTCATATCTCTCTATTTTTTTGAATTAATGCTTTGTTTTCTTTCTTCATATTCTTCTTTGGATATTTCACCATTGGCATAGCGTCTGTTTAAAATATCCAAAGCGCTTTCTCTCTTCAGTATTTTATTTCCGTTTTTACCTGCATATAGGATAACCGCAAAGACAATTACTCCCAAAACTATTATCCATGTGTACATCATAACTACCTTTATTACTTAAAATCTTACCGACAATCCTCCACCACCGCCAAAACGGTTATCGTAACTTCCTAGCAACGATATGTTTCTGGATAAAAAATATTCAGCGCCAGCACTCCAAACGGTTTCTGATTCAGAATTAACACCAGATGGTAAGGCGTTTACCCAACCAAAATCTAATTGATACTCGTAGTAACCAAACACCGAAAATTTTGGAAATAACATGATACTCCGCCCAAGACCAATTCTAGGTCTTAAATCACTATCAATCCTGGCATCGAGGCTAAACAAATAAGGGGTTAAAAACCTGATACCAGCAACAGCAACAGTTTTAAACTCATTTAAACTGTCATCAATTTCATTTTCAATATTTACACCACCAAATACCCTTAAATAATCATGTAAATACCTTTCGTAAGTAAATTCTGCTTCTAGGTTTTCATTGTAGCCATATTCAAACGAAGCATTGAATTGATTTCTCATGTTTGAAGCTACTAAATTAAGGGTCGTGTTTTGTGATGATGCATCAACCATTCCCCAAGAATAATAACGATCCGTTTCGGCTACTGCAATGGCTGCTGGATAGCCTTTCATACGAACGTCTGGAGGGGTATCATAACTCATAACGCGTGCCATTCCGCCCATTAAATGATATAAAATATGGCAGTGAAAAAACCAATCGCCATACTCATTGCCATAAAATTCGATGGTCACATCTTGCATTGGTGGTACATTGACCGTATGCTTGAGCGGTGAATATTCCCCATTTTTATTAATGACCCTAAAAAAATGCCCATGTAAATGCATGGGGTGATGCATCATGGTTAAATTGTTTAATGTTATTCTGGTAACCTGATCGCCTTCTATTTTTATATTATCGGTTTCAGATAGTGGAACACCGTTCATACTCCAAATATAACGTTGCATATTACCTGTGAGGTTTAGTAAAATTTCCTTAACTGGAGTACCTTCAGGATAGCTCGTCTTTTCTGGTGATTTTAGAAAGTCGTAATTATATTCCGAAAACAGGTCCATGCCTTCCATGGTATCCATTTTTTTAGCATCTTCCTTCATTTTATCATCCATGGCGTTCATTTTGGAATGGTCCGTATGCATTCCTGCCATGGTGGAATCTTTGGGCATATTCATGCCTTCCATTTTCATGGCCTTTGTATCATCTGTCTTGGGTTTTTCCATGTTCATGCCACTCATATCATCTTTCATCTGCATGCCATACTCATTTTTCATCTCGGTGCTTTCATCTTTGCTTGGGCGATATTTTAGCGCGTGCGCCCCCATTTTCATATCCATTTTGGCCATGGTTTTCATCATTCCTATTTTATCCGGTCTTGGCAAGGTTTCGGCTGCCTGCACTTTTCCATTGCCAAAAAATGCCGAAGCAGTTCCTGAACCATCCTGTGCCATGATCTTAAGTTCTATCTTACCTTCTTGAGGAATGGTTACAATATAATCGTAGGTTTCCGCGATACCAATAAACGTTTTGTTTTTTGCTATAGGCTCAACATCAATACCGTCAGCAGAGACCAATAGTGGATCTTCACCACCAAAAGTCATCCAGAACGAGGTAGAAGCACCACCATTAATAATACGTAATCTAACTTTTTCTCCAGGTTTAAAATCTGGATATTCAATAGATTCTTCACCATTAATTAAGAAAGCAGGGTAATATACATCGGCAATATCGGCACCTTCCATACGCTGTCGCCAAAAATTGAGTTGTGCTCCAAATGCGCCACGTGAAATGACTTGGTTTAATGGTGTAGCTGTTCCTTTTCTAATTCCATACCATTCGTTTCCGCGCTTTAAATTACGTAGTACATGCATTGGGTCTTCATTGGTCCAATCGGACAACATCAATACCAGTTCTTTATCATACTCCAATGTTTTTTGCTTTGGGTGGATAATAAAAGATCCAAAAACACCACTTTGCTCTTGTAAGAGCGTGTGTGAATGATACCAATAGGTACCGGATTGCTTTAATGCAAATTCATATTTAAGTGTATGACCAGGCTCAATAGGTGGCGTGTTTAAATAGGGTACACCATCATAAAAATTAGGCAATAAGAGTCCATGCCAGTGGATGGATGTCTCCACACTCATCTCATTTTTCACGTAAATAACGGCATATTCTCCTTCGGTGAATTCAAGGACAGGACCAGGGATACTACCATTGATGGTCATACCCTTAACTTCTTTTCCGGCTTTGTTTACAATTGCTTCATTAATTGTAAGCGTATATTCCTTAACCGGAAGGTTTTCAACATTACCTTCTACTGATTTTTCTGTTTGGGCTATTATACTTGTACTTATGAGTAATAACCCCACTAGGTAAACAAGATTTTTCATTGTGTTACTGTTTTATGATTTTGTTTTATAATTCTTATAATTTTCTTCTGATTCAAAATAAGCCACTTGCCCTTCTTTTTTCATCAGTACAATATAGGCCTCTGTTTTGTCAACAGACTTATTACTATAAGGATCTATTGCTGTTCTGGCAGTTTCTTCGTTATTTAACTTACCTACACACATTTCACAACAACCATAATACGTCTTACCATTAACTGGCACTGCAATTTGGGGCATGCCCATATAAGCATCGTTTACCATACACACTAATTCATTGGGCACTTGTGAGCCAACTTGGTATGCTTGTTGTGTGTCTTCAGCTACTGCTTCGGTGGTTGCAACAGCTTGTTCTTTAACTTCTTTTTTTTCTGCTTTTGAATTACAGGCAACCAAACTGATTGCCAATACAGTAATTATGGATAATTGCTTTGTTTTGATTTTTATTGTTTTCATCGTTTTATTTTTTTATAATAAATTATTTTTTTGGGATTTCCCCTAAATTTACTTGTCTAATGTGAGTTTCCTTAAACGCAAAGAATTAGAAATCACAGAAAAAGAACTAAAAGCCATGGCTGCCGCAGCTATTATTGGCGATAACAATAGCCCAAATACTGGATATAAAACACCTGCTGCTAGCGGAACACCCAGCACATTATAGAAAAACGCAAAAAATAGATTTTGCTTAATGTTTCTCATAACTCCTGTGCTTAAGTTTTTGGCTTTTACAATACCCATTAAATCGCCTTTTACCAACGTAACTTCAGAGCTTTCTATAGCCACATCTGTGCCTGTTCCCATGGCAATGCCAACATCTGCTTGTGCAAGGGCAGGCGCATCATTTATGCCATCGCCAGCCATAGCGACTACCTTACCTTGCTTTTGCATGTTTTCAATGAGTTTCAATTTGTCTTCCGGTAAACAGTCTGCTTTAAAGCTTGATAAGTTAAGTTCGGCCGATACCGCTTTGGCTGTATTTTCATTATCGCCAGTCATCATTATCACTTCAATGCCCTGCTTTTGAAGTACTGCAATGGCTTTTTTACTGGTTTCCTTGATAGCATCAGTAATGGATACATAACCAACGACTTCTAGGTTAACAGAAATGTAGGATACTGTTTTTCCTAATTTTTGTTCTTCAATAATTTTATTGTCAATGGCTTCAGGTATTTGTGCATTAACTTCATGCATTAATTTTTTATTGCCAAGTGCAATTGTATTAGAATTTACAGTACCAACAACACCTTTTCCGGTTACAGCTTCAAAATCTTTGACTTCTTCCAATACCACCTTTTCCTCTTTGGCATAATTAACAACAGCTTCAGCAAGGGGATGCTCGCTATATTGGTTAACGGATGCTATGTATTTAAGCAGTAATTTGTCGTCGTTGGTTTTGGATAAATCGACTACTTTTTCAACCGATGGTTTGCCTTCGGTAATGGTGCCCGTTTTATCGGTTATCAATACATTGACTTTGTTTAAGTTTTCTAGGGCTTCCGCATTTTTGATAAGTACCCCATTTAAAGCTCCCTTTCCAACCCCGACCATTACAGACATGGGTGTTGCCAAGCCTACAGCGCAGGGGCAAGCAATAATCAATACGGCGATGGCATTAACAAAAGCATAGACCATAGCTGGTTCGGGACCATAATAACGCCATATTAAAAAGGTAATTATCGCAACAACAATAACAATTTGCACAAAATATTTAGAAATTTTATCTGCCAGTTTTTGTATGGGTGCTTTAGAGCGGCTTGCATTATTTACCATTTGAATGATTTGCGATAGTAAGGTATCAGAACCCACTTTTTCGGCCACCATAACAAATGATTTATTACCATTTATAGTACCAGAGCTTACGGCTTCTCCTTCGTGTTTATCAACAGGAATAGGTTCTCCTGTAATCATGGATTCGTCAATAACACCATGCCCTTCATGAATTTTGCCATCAACCGGGATTTTATCACCTGGTTTGACGCGTAATAAATCTCCTTTTTTAATATCGTGTATTGAAATGACTTTGTCTTCACCACCTAGTGTCACTAATGTGGCTTCACTAGGTGCCAGCTTTAATAATTCTTTTATGGCACCACTGGTTTGACTGTGTGCTCTGGCTTCTAAAAGCTGTCCTAATAATACCAGCGTTAAAATAACTGTGGTTGCTTCAAAATACACAAAAACAGTACCTGCTTCGGTTTTAAACTGGTCTGGAAAAAGTTCTGGAAAAATCATTCCAAACACACTAAAAAGAAAAGCGACTCCTGTACCAATACCAATTAGGGTAAACATATTGAGATTCCATGTTTTTATGGACTTCCAACAGCGTACAAAAAACATCCAACAGGCATAAAACACGACTGGAAGCGATAGCACAAACTGTACCAAGTTCCAGTTTTCCTGTGATGTATAATCCAATAAAAAGTTATTTGGAATAAAATCTGCCATGGCAATAAACAACACTGGAACGGTAAATAGTGTTGCAATTTTCATTTTTTTAAGCAATTTCTTATAGGTCTTGCTCTCTTCACTTTCTGAAGGTTCCATAGGTATTAAATCCATACCGCAAATAGGGCAAGAACCGGGAGAATCCTTGATAACTTCCGGGTGCATAGGGCAGGTGTATTGTACATCTTGGATCATTTTTGGCTGTTCAACCAAATCCATGCCACACACTGGGCAGCTTCCGGCTTTATCATATGTTTTATCACCTTCACAATGCATAGGGCAATAAAATACTCCGTTTCCATCTTTTACAGGTTCGTGTTTATTATGGTGTACAGTAGTATGCTCATGAGCGTGTTCACTTTTATGAGATGCCTCAAGTTCTTTTTCAACCAAATTCATTTTGCAAACAGGACATTTCCCAGGTGCATCGTAAGTTTTATCACCTTCGCAATGCATAGGGCAATAATAGACACCGGTTCCTTTTTTATGCTGCTTTGGATGATGTTGGTGATGTTCATGCTTACTTTCATGTCCGGGCATTTCTATGGTATAGTGCAATCCAGATTTTAGGAGCCTTTCCTGTAATGTGTTGAGCGGCACGTGGGATGTCATTTCAATTACAACTTCTTCGGTATCTAAATTTGCATGTACTTTGGTCACCTCTTTTAGATTACTTAAAGAAGTTTCTACATTGGTTTTACAACCACTACATGTCATTCCGGTTACTTTATATGTATGCTTCATCTGTTAAGATTTAATTT
>CALZKX010000371.1 GCA_945788155.1 uncultured Flavobacteriaceae bacterium | reverse complement strand
TCAAAGCCTACACTTAGCTCTGTAAATTTTTGTTTCCATCCAGAGTAGGTTTTGTCTTTATTTATAATAACATACGAGAGCCCAAAATCTGCTCGTTTATAGTCTGGTAAACGCTCTTGGTAATTATAGGGATTGGCATAACTAGGAGAGCCGCCTGGAACACCTGTATTGTAAACTAGGTTCAAAAACATTTTTAAATCTGGGATGTTTGGCATATAATCTTGAAACAAAACACCAAATTTTAAACGTTGGTCTGTTGGTCTGGAGATATATCCTTGGTTGTTGATATTCTCTTCGGTTTTTAAGTACCCAAAACTAAACCACGACTCGGTACCAGGAACAAATTCGCCATTTAATCGTAAGTCCAACCCATAAGCATAGGCTTTTGCGATGTTATCGGCTTCATACCTAATCCTAACGTTGTCTAAGGTGTAAGGGTTAACATTGGTTATTTTCTTATAATAAGCCTCTGAAACTAGCTTAAAAGGGCGTTCCCACATTTTGAAACTATACTCATTACCCAATACAATATGCACAGATTTTTGGGCTTTGACACTAGAGTTTACGGCACCATTTTTATTTCTCAATTCACGATAAAAAGGCGGTTGATAATACAAACCTCCACTTAGCCTAAACAACATGTCTTTTTTCCAATTGGGTTTAATGGCAAATTGTGCTCTTGGGCTAAATACAATTTGTGAAGTATTTTTAATATCCTCACCACTTACAGACCAGCTATGCATGCGTATTCCTGCATTGTAAAACACTTCATGATTGCCTATCTCGTCACGTTTGCTCCATTGGCTATAAGCTTGCAGTCTGTCTATTTTTGTTTTGTTTGTGGCTCTTATATTCTGAAATGGCACCAAAGGCCCTTGATAAGCTTGGTAAGGCTGCTCGTTAAAATTATCAATATTAGGTGGATTAATTGAAAACCCAGCAGAATCAATCACTTCCCACTCTACAATACGATCCCTTATGTCTTCGCGTGTATATTTTACAGACCATTCTAAAAGGTGATCTTTGTAGTTATAATTCCCTTTATGCTCCACATTGGTGATAAGTGCATCTAAATCGTTTCTTGCATGGTTTAACTGGCTTCCTATGCCTTCGCTAAATTCTACTTCGCCAAGGTTTTCATCACCAATATTACTGTTTACCTCTCCAAGTCGGTATTGTGCCAATATATCGAAATATTCCTCTTCGGTTGTATTGTATTGTGATGCTATAAGTTTTAATGTTACATCATCATTTACAAAATAATTGGCTTTAAATGCACCAAAATAGGTTTGGTACCTATCTTTTTCTTGACCCTCATAATATACCAAAAGAGCTAAAGGATTTGTGAGTGTACCAAAGTTGGTTTGTCTAGTTTGAGGTTGGTAATTGTAACTATTTATGGAAGCGTTACCAAGAAAACTCAAGTGAAATTTATTTGAAAACTTATAGGTAAGATAGGTTTGAATGTCGGCAAAAGTAGGTTCGTAATTTGTTTCAGTTTCTTTAGCTTCAACTAACAAACTATTATCACGATAACGCAAACCAATGATACCTGAAAATTTTGAATCCTTGGAAATACTTTCAGCAGAAATACTTCCACCCAAAAGGTTTAAATCTGCTGAGATGTCAAATTTTATTGGACTTCTGTAAGTTATATCAAGAACCGAAGATAGTTTGTCTCCATATTTTGCTTGAAAGCCACCAGCCGAAAAATCTACATTTTGAACCAAATTGGTATTTACAAAGCTTAAGCCTTCTTGTTGTCCAGACCGAATAAGAAAAGGGCGATACACTTCAATTTCATTGACATACACTAGGTTTTCATCAAAATTCCCTCCACGAACCGAGTATTGCGTGCTTAATTCGTTAGATATATTAACTCCAGGAAGTGTTTTTAGTAGATTTTCTATTCCTGGTTGGGCACCTTTTACGGTTCTAATTATTTCTGGTTTTATATTGGTTACGCCTTCAACACGGTTTCTTTCGGTACTTGTAATAACAACTGCTGCGATTTGCTCAACTTGGGTGTTTAAAACTGGATTGAACTCAAACGATTCGCCATTTTTTAAATTAAAAGTAACTGTAGTTTTTTTGTAGTTTAAATGTGTAAATTCTACTATAATGTCTTTGTTTGCTGCAATTTTTATTAAATAAAAACCATTTTCGTTACTAATAGTACCACGGTTATTGGCCTTAATGTTTACATTTGAGATTGGTAAATCACTTTTGTCAAGGATAACGCCTCTCAAGGTTGCCGTTTGCGAAAATCCTATAAGTGGTAATAGGATAAAAATAGTAAGTAAGAGTAAAGGTTTAATTTTCAAGAGGTATTTATTTTCTAAAAAATGTTGCTTCAAATGTAGAGCTATTTCCAACATTATCGGTAACAATAATTTTTAAATTATTTTTTGTTTCTAATATTATATTGTCATTGAAATCATAAACTAAACTATTTTTTTTGGCATCATACTCCATAAGAATCCATTTGCCATTTATGGTCGCTCTATAATTTTTCACTCCCGAAATTTCATCGGTTATTTTTACTTTTAAATAGCGATATTTACTTAGCCATTTTCCGTCTTGAAAATTTATTGGTGTTATTTTTGGGCCATCAACATCTGTCGCTAATGTATATGTGCCAAGTGTTTTAGTACTGCTGCTTAAAATGTTTCCTTTTCTTTTGGTAGAAGAATAGGCTACAAAATCTTTGTAACCAACCTTTCTAGCAATAAATAGCTTGTCTTTATCTTGTTCTAAATAACGACTTATATCAAAATTAATTGTGAAATATTTTTGAGCAGGTACGGTATTTTCATGTAGTGTCAAGGTATCGTTTTCGACATTGAAATCAATAAAAAAATCATCATAAAAGGTGTTGCTTGGAAAATAGACTGAGATGTTGTCTTTTTCTAAAGTATTACTTTGGTCGGCATAAATAAAATGCTCAGTCGTTTGTCTTGGTTGGCTTTTAATGTCATTATTTTTTTTACCCGAAATAGGAATAGTTAGCCAAGTATTGTTTCCCTTAAAATCGCTTACTCTTAATTTGTAAACCGATGCTGTGCTATCTTCAACAATGATGTAGCCATTATCAACGATATTATTGTACATACTTAGAGGATTGTTTTGTTCAACAAACAATTTTTGTATTCTGGACTTCTCTTCTTTAAAATGTGAATAGTCTATTAAACGGTTTAAATGCTTTGTCTCACTAAAAGAAAATCGTTTAAAATTTAACTCAAAATTTTTATTGCCATTATAAAAAGTCTGCATGTTGCTTACCCCATTTTTATTAGCAGCAAGATCTTGTTGATCGTAAGTCACTATACCAAACCCTATTTTTCCATAAGCATTAATAGCTTCGGCTGTGTAATCGCCATTATTGGTTGGTACTATTCTTAGTTTGGTTTTCACATTGTTATCATTTACATGAGAATCCAGCCCAATTGGGTAGGCATATAAACCAATAATCATTGGCTGTCTGTTATCTTTTATATCAATACCAAAAAGCATTGGGTTAATAGGCCGTTCTTTATTATCTCTAATTTCAAAATGCAAGTGTGGTCCTCCAGAGCCTCCTGTATTTCCACTATATGCAATTACTTCTTCAGTGTTTACTAATAGTTCTGTCATTTTTGGAAATACTTCAATTTCAAAACTTTCTTTTTCATACTGCAGCTTTTTTATATACGCTTCAATTTTTGGTGCAAACTTTTGTAAATGCGCATATACTGTTGTATAACCATTTGGATGTGATATATATAAAGCCTTGCCATATCCCCAATGCGAAATTTTAATCCTGCTAATATATCCTGAGGCAGCAGTATACACCTTTAAACCTTCACGCTGTTGGGTTTTTATGTCTAATCCAGAGTGAAAATGATTAGACCGTAATTCAGCAAATGTACCAGATAGTACTAATGTGACATCCAACGGATTTCTAAAATAATCTTGTGGGTAAGGATTTTGTGCAAACAATGTTTGCGAGATTATAATAAAAAAAATAATGAAGGATTTTGTCATAAGTAAGATATTACTGCTAAAATATTAATTTGTTTCAAATTTGCAAAGTATATTCAAAACACACGCCATTAAATATAACTAACTGATAATTAATGCGTTTTAAAATTTACTCAAAAACAATTGCTATTTAACTATGGGTATGTTAACTTTGTGTAATTAGTATTGAATTTGATAAATGAGTAATATTGAGGCAATTGTAGATTCTTTAGAGAATAGAATTAGTAAAGTATTGCACAAACTAGAAGTGTTAAAGCAAACAAACGCTAGATTAAGTGAAGAATTGTCAATATCTCAAGAAAGATTATCCAAACAAGAAGCAGAAGTTGCAACTTGGGCAGATAAATACGAAACACTAAAATTTGCAAATTCCATACTGGGCAGTGACGAGAGTAAAAGAGAAACTAAGCTCAAAATAAATGCATTAATTAGAGACATTGATCATTGTATATCGCAACTATCTGAATAATGTAACATAGTTTTAATAAATGTCTGAAAAGCTTAAAATAAAGCTATCTATAGCTAATCGAGTATATCCTTTAACTATTGAATCGAGTCAAGAAGAAGGATTGCGTAAAGCCGCTCAGAAAATTGACGCTATGATTAAACAATTTGAGCAAAGTTATTCCGTTAGGGACAAGCAAGATGTATTGGCCATGTGTGCTTTACAATTTGCATCTCAAACAGAACAAAAAGAAATAGATAAAGATAATTTAAGTGAAGAAGTTGAACATAAGCTAATAGCTATGAACCAGCTTTTAAAAGAGTGTTTAAGCTCTTAAGTTCTTTAAAATAAATAAGGTTACTGCCTACATTAGTTAATTTTTGATAAACTCAACGTTAATTCTTTAAAAAGGGTGAGTTGAAGTTGTAAAAGCGTGCTGCTAGTGCTGCCTGTGCTGAACTTGTTTCAGTAACACAGTATCTTGAGCAGATACTTGATCAGCTTGTTAACCCTAAACTTGTTTTTAAGGAGTTTATACAAAACAAAACTGATGTAGGCTTTTTTTATTAAACTAAGCATAACAAAATGGATACAAACACAATTTTATTAATTGTTGGAGGAATTATACTAGGACTAATAGTTGGGTTTTTTACTGCTAAAACGCTTGAAAAAAGCAACGCTTCCAAGCTAATTAAAAATGCAAAAAAGGAGGCTTTAAGCATTATTAAAGAAGCTAATCATGAAGGGGAATCTATTAAGAAAGATAAAATTCTTCAAGCAAAGGAAAAATTTATAGAATTAAAATCTGAACACGAAAAGGTTATCTTGTCCAGAGATAAAAAAATAGCTGAATCTGAAAAGAGAGCTCGTGATAAAGAATCTCAAATATCTTCTGAATTATCAAAACAAAAAAAACTAAATAGCAATATAGAAGAAAAAATAAAAGATTACGATTATCGTATTGAGCATCTTGAAAAACGCAAAAGTGAAGTTGAAAAAGCCCATAAAAGCCAAATTAAGCAACTAGAAGTTATTTCGGGATTATCTGGCGAAGATGCAAAAGCTCAGTTAATAGAGTCTTTAAAAGAGGAAGCGAAAAATGATGCAATGGTTTATGTTAGGGATAAGATGGAAGAAGCTAAATTAACTGCACAACAAGATGCCAAAAAGATTATTATTAACACTATACAACGTATTGGTACTGAGGAAGCAGTAGATAATTGTGTTTCGGTGTTTAATATAGAATCTGATGATGTTAAAGGTAGAATCATTGGTAGGGAAGGACGTAATATTCGTGCCATTGAAGCTGCTACTGGAGTAGAAATTATTGTTGATGATACTCCTGAAGCTATTATATTATCTTGCTTCGATTCTGTTAGACGTGAAATAGCTCGTTTATCATTGCATAAATTGGTAACAGATGGAAGGATTCATCCTGCAAGAATTGAAGAGATTGTTAAAAAGACCCAAAAACAAATAGAACAAGAGATTATTGAGGTTGGTAAACGTACAGTTATCGATTTGGGAATTCACGGTTTACATCCAGAGTTAATTAAAATGGTAGGTCGTATGAAGTATCGCTCGTCTTATGGTCAAAATTTACTGCAACACTCTCGTGAAGTAGCTAAACTTTGTGGTGTAATGGCTGCTGAATTAGGGATAAACCCAAAACTAGCCAAACGTGCAGGATTGTTACACGATATTGGTAAAGTGCCAGATGCAGAAGCAGATATGGAAACACCTCACGCAATTTTGGGCATGCAATGGGCCGAAAAATATGGCGAAAACAAAGAAGTGTGCAATGCCATTGGAGCTCACCATGATGAAATAGAAATGAAGTCGCTATTGTCGCCAATAATTCAGGTGTGTGATGCTATTTCAGGAGCACGACCTGGAGCTAGACGCCAAGTACTGGATTCTTACATACAACGTTTAAAAGATCTTGAAGATATAGCGTTTGGTTTTACAGGAGTAAAGAAAGCCTATGCCATACAAGCAGGAAGAGAATTACGTGTAATTGTTGAAAGTGAAAAAGTAAGCGACGAAAAAGCGGCTAATTTATCGTTTGAGATTTCTCAAAAAATACAAACAGATATGACCTATCCTGGACAGGTTAAAGTCACAGTAATTAGAGAAACCAGAGCCGTAAATATTGCAAAATAATATTGATAATTAAGTATTTAAAGGTTGCCTAAAAAGTGTTTTTTAGACAACCTTTTTTTTTATTTTCTAGGGTGATAAGTGTCAACAACTTTACGTAAATGACTTTTATCTACGTGCATATAAATTTCGGTAGTAGTAATGCTTTCATGGCCTAACATGAGCTGTATGGCTCTTAAATCGGCACCATTTTCTAGAAGATGCGTAGCAAACGAATGCCTAAAGGTATGTGGTGAAATCGTTTTTTTTATTCCAGCTTTTTCCCCTAACTGTTTAACAATGTTAAATATCATAGCTCTGGTGAGTTGTTTGCCTCTTCTATTTAAAAATAGAATGTCACGATATTCACCAATTACAGGAATATGAATCCTGATTTCATTTTTGTAGAGATTTATATATTTTTGAGTAAGATTACCTATTGGAACAAACCGTTGCTTATCTCCTTTACCAGTTACTTTTATAAAGCCTTCGTCAAAAAATAAATCTGAAAGCTTAAGATTAATAAGTTCACTAACCCTTAAACCACAGCTGTAAAGCGTTTCAATAATAGCTCTATTGCGTTCTCCTTGTGGAGTCCCCAAATCAATTGAGGAAACTATGGTGTCAATTTCTTTAACAGATAAGGTGTCTGGAAGCTTCCTTCCAATTTTTGGAGCCTCTATAAGTTCTAGAGGGTTGCTCTCTCTATAATTTTCAAATATCAAGAAATCAAAAAAACTTCGTAATCCCGAAATGATTCTTGACTGGCTTCTGGCATTAACTTCCTTTGCTATATGATAAATAAATTCTTGTATAATTGTTTTCTCTATCTTAATAGGAGAGATTGAATTTTCATTCGCTTCTAAAAATTGAATCAATTTTTTTACATCTCTGGAATAACTATTGATTGAGTTAATGGAAAGCCCTCTTTCAATCTTTAAATAATTGGTGTAATCTTTTAAGGCTTGATGCCATTTCATGTTTATAACTTTAGTTTATTAACAAAAGGTAGGATAAATATTACTCAATAAATACTAGTGATAATGCAACTTTATCGATAAAAATACTATTTTTTGGGTTAAATTTTTGTTCAAAAGCATTTTTATTTTTTAATTAGCTATTAATTAATCGAAACT
>CALZKX010000370.1 GCA_945788155.1 uncultured Flavobacteriaceae bacterium | reverse complement strand
CTATAGATATGCATCCAGAAGATGAAGAAGCCTATTTAGATGCTGTGATGTTTTCACCACATAAGTTTTTAGGAGGGCCAGGAGCATCAGGCGTATTAATATTCAATAAAAAATTATATAAAAATTTAGTACCCGATAATCCAGGAGGTGGCACAGTTTCTTATACCAATCCTTGGGGAGATCACGATTATATTGATGATATCGAATCTAGAGAAGATGGAGGTACTCCAGGCTTCTTACAAGCCATTAAAGTAGCCTTGTCTATTAGGCTTAAAGAACAAATGGGTGTTCAAAATATTTTAAAACGTGAACACGAAATTAACGACATTATCTTCGAAGAACTTTCTAAAATTGGTAATCTTCAAATGTTAGCGGCAAACCATAAAGATCGTTTAGGCGTGTACTCATTTTATATCGTTGATGCTCATTACAATTTAGTAGTAAAGCTTTTAAATGATCGTTATGGCATTCAAACTCGAGGAGGCTGTTCTTGTGCTGGAACCTACGGACATTTTCTGTTAAATGTGGATTTACCAACGTCAAAAGCCATAGAACTTAAAATTTTAGAAGGCTGTTTAATTGAAAGACCAGGTTGGGTGCGTATGTCAATTCATCCAACTATGACCAATCAAGAGATTCATTTTATTTGTGATGCCATTAAAGAAGTTGCCGAAAATTTCGAGGTTTGGGGTAAGGATTACAAATATAATGCGATTAAAAACGAATTCGAACACAACCAAAATTTAGAAATAGAAAAAGAAATAACCAGTAATTGGTTTAATGTTTAAAATTGATTAATAAATGTCAGAGACGATAGAAAAAGTAAAATGCTTAATTATAGGTTCAGGACCTGCAGGTTATACAGCAGCTATTTATGCAGCTAGAGCAAATATGAATCCAGTGCTATATCAAGGATCACAACCAGGTGGGCAATTAACAACAACAAACGAAGTTGAAAACTTCCCAGGCTATCCAGATGGTGTAACAGGGCCAGAAATGATGATGCAATTACAGCAACAGGCTGAAAGGTTTGATACCGATGTAAGGGATGGATGGGTAACTAAAGTAGATTTTTCAGGAGATATTCATAAAGTTTGGGTAAATGATACTAAAGAAATTCATTGTGACACCGTAATTATCTCTACAGGAGCATCTGCAAAATATCTTGGTCTAGAATCGGAACAAAAATATCTAAAACTTGGTGGAGGTGTGTCTGCTTGTGCAGTTTGTGATGGATTTTTCTATCGTAATCAAGAAGTGGTTATTGTAGGAGCTGGAGATTCGGCTTGTGAAGAAGCGCATTATTTGTCAAAACTTTGTACAAAAGTGACCATGTTAGTTAGGAGAGATGAATTTAGAGCATCAAAAATAATGGCTGCAAGAGTAAAAAACACTAAGAACATAGAAATTCTTTACAACACTGAAACCGAAGAGGTTTTAGGCGATGGTCAAGTAGTTACTGGAGTGAGGGTTTTTAACAATAAAACAAATGAAAAGCACGACATTCCAGCAACTGGGTTTTTTGTAGCAATTGGTCATAAGCCAAATACCGATATTTTTAAAAATTATTTAGAGTTGGATGAAACAGGTTATATTATAAACAAACCTGGAACTTCCAAGACAAACACAGAAGGTGTATTTGTGAGTGGTGACGCTGCAGACCACGTGTATAGACAAGCAGTTACAGCTGCCGGAACAGGATGTATGGCTGCTTTAGATGCCGAACGTTATTTGGCTGCTAAAGAATAAAAAGGTATTACTGTAAAAGTTTTAAGACTGTTTTTGTTAAGAATAAAAATGGGACAAGCCAAATAAATTTGATTTGTCCCATGATGTACTCAAGGTGGGAATCGAACCCACACTTCCGAAGAAACTGGATTTTGAATCCAGCGCGTCTACCAATTCCGCCACTTGAGCATTTAGTGTCTACCTCCCGATAGCTATCGGGATCGCCACTTGAGCAAAACAGACAGCAAAAATATAAAATATTTTAACTCCCAACTATTAAAATAGTGGCTTTTATCCTTTTGGAATTCAAATAAATCCCTAAATTTGCACCTCATTAAAAATAAGTAACCTTTTTGCGCTCATTAACAAATAGTTAATTATGACAAAAATAAAAACAAAAGCCAAAATATTTGCTTGTACTCAAAGTACCGAGCTAGCAAAAAAAATTGCTGAAGCTTATGGCGAAGAATTGGGTAATGTTATTACTTCTACTTATAGTGATGGTGAATTTCAACCTTCTTTTGAAGAATCGGTAAGAGGTGCAAGAGTATTTCTTATTGGATCAACAAATCCTGGGTCTGAGAATTTAATGGAGCTTTTGTTAATGTTAGATGCTGCTAAACGAGCTTCAGCAAGACATATTACGGCAGTTATACCATATTATGGATGGGCGAGACAAGATAGAAAAGACAAACCAAGAGTGCCAATTGCAGCTAAGTTGGTAGCTAAAATGTTGGAAACTGCAGGAGCAACTAGAATTATTACAATGGATTTGCATGCAGACCAAATTCAAGGGTTTTTTGAAAGACCTGTGGATCATTTATTTGCATCGACTATCTTTTTACCTTATTTAAAAAGTTTGAACCTCGATAATTTAACTATTGCCTCACCAGATATGGGAGGCTCCAAAAGAGCTTATGCGTATTCCAAAGCTTTAGAAAGTGAAGTGGTAATCTGTTATAAGCAACGTGCTAAAGCCAATGTAATTTCACATATGGAGTTAATTGGTAATGTAGAGGGTAAAAATGTGGTACTTGCAGATGATATGGTAGATACCGCAGGAACACTTACAAAAGCAGCCGATTTGATGATGGAACGAGGAGCATTAAGCGTACGGGCAATTTGTACACACCCAATTTTGTCTGGAAATGCATATGAGCGCATAGAAAATTCAAAATTAGAAGAATTAATCGTGACCGATTCTATTCCGGTATCACAACAAAGCAGTAAGATAAAAGTATTGAGTTGTGCCAATTTATTTGCCGATGTGATGCATAAAGTACATCACAACAAATCCATCAGCTCAAAATTTATAATGTAAGCACATCCCAACCTTCCCAAAAGGGAGAGGCCTATTTGAAACAAAAAAATTAATATAAACAACAAATTAGTAACAATTAAAATTAACAAATGAAATCAATTACAATCAATGGATCGAAAAGAGAAAGCGTAGGCAAAAAAGCAACAAAGGCCTTACGTAATGCTGGAGAGGTTCCTTGCGTATTATACGGAGGAGACAAACCAGTACATTTCTCAGCAGCTGAACTGGCATTCTCTAAACTGGTATACACGCCTAATGCGCATACAGTTGTGATTGCCCTAGATAATGGAGACTCTATGGATGCAGTGCTCCAAGACATACAATTTCACCCAGTTACAGACAGGATTTTGCATGTGGACTTCTATCAATTATTTCAAGATAAAGAAATAGCAATGGACATTCCTGTACGTTTAGTGGGTAACTCAAAAGGTGTTAAAAATGGTGGTGTATTAAGAAGAAACAATAGAAAACTTCGTGTTAAAGCACTCCCAACCAACTTACCAGATTTTATAGAAATAGATATTACGCCAATGAAAATTGGTAGTAAATTTTACGTTGGTGATTTAGACCAGAAAAAATACAGATTCTTACATACAGATAATACAGTAGTTTGTCAAATTAAAACAGCTAGAACTGCTATTGTTGATGAAGAAGAGGAAGAAGAACTAGAAGAAGGTGCTGAAGGAGCAGAAGCAGCAGGAGCAGAAACTCCAGCAGCTGAAGCAACGCAAGAATAAGAAGCGGTTCTTTTAATAAAATCAAAAGCATTCTGTTAATTCAGGATGCTTTTTTATTTTTACACAACATACTTACGTTATATGTGTAAATTTTTTAATTGGATTCTCAATAAAAAGAAACAATCTTTCAAAGAAGATGAAACCATAATGAAGAAGTTTTTAATAATAGGTTTAGGCAATTTTGGTGAGAAATACCAAAATACACGACATAATATTGGGTTTAAAATCCTTGATTTTTTTGCCTCTAAAGAAAATATAGTTTTTGAAACAGTAAAATTAGCCGATAGGGCAGAATATAAATTAAAAGGGCGAACCTTCATTTTTTTAAAACCAAATACTTACATGAATTTAAGTGGAAAAGCCGTTAAGTATTGGTTAGATAAAGAGAAAATCCCTATAGAAAATTTATTGATTATAACAGACGATTTAAACCTCCCTTTTGGTACAGTAAGATTAAAAACAAAAGGAAGCGATGGAGGCCATAATGGGCTAAAAGATATTCAAGAAAAATTAAACACCACCAAATACAATAGATTTAGATTTGGCATTAGTGACGATTTTGGAAAAGGACGTCAAATAGATTACGTTTTAGGCCAATGGAGTGGTGAAGAAAACAAAACATTAGAAGAGAGATTGAGTAAAAGTGTAGAAATAATCAAGTCTTTTGGGTTATCTGGAATGAATAACACGATGAATGGTTTTAATGGTAAATAAAAAAATTAGTAACTTTACAACTGCTTTAAATGATTTTAACCTAAAAATTATGGACTTTAAGAAAACAACATTTAACATTTTGTTTTTTAGTTTTCTACTATCAAGCATAGTGACAATTGCACAAGAAAAAGAATTCACTCGCTGTGCCACAGACGAGTATAACAAAATACTGTTAAAGGATAACCCAAACATGATGGGTAGCAAAGCGTTTGAAAAAAAGCTTAGCAATCAAATTCAATTAAATAAATTAAAAAGTAGTAGTATTAATGGTGCTGCAAATAGAAGAATTGTATATACAATTCCTGTAGTTGTCCATGTTATTCATAATGGTGAAGCCATTGGTGTTGGAGCCAACATACCTGATGCTCACATATTATCTCAAATTCAAGTTTTAAATGAAGACTTTAGACGAATGTCGGGAACAAGAGGCTTTAACACAAATCCAGATGGAGCCGATGTTGAAGTTGAGTTTTGTTTGGCACAACAAACACCAGACGGCTGTGTCACCAATGGTATAAATAGAATTGATATGTCTGTAACTAGTACCAGTTGGTCTGGACCTGGAGGTAATACAGATACCGTTTTAAAACCAGCTACAATTTGGGATGCTTCCAAATACTTTAATATATGGACTGTGAATTTCTCCGACAGCAGCACATTAGGCTTTGCACAGTTTCCAGGAGGGCCAGCGGTTTCTGATGGTGTTGTGGTTGGTTATCAGTTTTTTGGTACAGATGACGATCCAAATGTAACAATTCCCGGAGTTTTTAATTTAGGTAGAACCACAACACACGAAGTAGGTCACTATTTGGGCTTATACCATACCTTTCAAGGAGGATGCGCCGAAATTGATGGAGGAGATTTTTGCCCAGATACACCAGCAGTGGCTAGCTCAAGCTCTAATGCTAATATCTGTAACACTGGAAACGACTCGTGCCCCACACCAGTTGATACGCCAGATATGGTTGAAAACTATATGGACTATAGCCAAGATTCTTGTATGAATATATTTACAAACGATCAAAAAGCAAGAATGATAGCAAATTTATCAGGAGTAGCAAATAGACCCACAACTCTAACCTCTAATGTATGTACACCATTAGCTTCAGTAAAAGATGATGGTGGTGTAGAAATTGAAAGTATAGCAATTGAAGATTGCGGCGTTAGTGTAAATACCTCTATAAAAATCACCAATTGGGGAACTACTACTTTAAATTCGGCAGTAGTTTTGTATGACCAAGATGGAGGAACTGCTTCAAATTATAACTGGTCAGGTTCTTTAGGCTATGGGGAATTTGAAGTTGTTAACTTACCAACAATTATTTCAACTCCTGGGAGTCATACATTTAATGCTTCAATATCCAGCCCTAACGGAAATACCGATTTAAGAAGCTGTAATGATGATGTAAGTACCTCATTTAATGTAAATTCTTCTTATCCTACAACAGCGCAAATACACCTAACTTTAAATACAGATGATTTTGGGGGAGAAACTACCTGGACTTTTATGGATAGTGGAGGAACAACATTGTATAGTGGTGGACCACATCTAGACAACTCAACTATAAACGAATCATTCGATGTTATTCTTAATGAATGTTATACGTTTACTATTCTCGATTCAGCTGAAGATGGTATATGTTGTGGATATGGAAGTGGCTCTTATGATTTAAAAACAGACGATGACACGATCATCGTTTCCGGCGGAAATTTTGGAGCATCTGAGGCAACTAAAATCTCAACAATTACGCTTTCAACGAATCAATATTTTGTAAATAATAGAGTGATTGTTTATCCTAACCCTACAAATGATGAAATAAATATTAAGCTTTCTAATAGAGGTGATTTACCAGATGCCTATAGGGTATATAATATGTTAGGTCAGTTAGTTAAAGAAAGTAAAATACATAATAGTTCTCAACTTAATATTGATGCATCAGGTTTAAGTAATGGCATGTATTTTATAAAAGTGATAAAAGGCAGAGCTTCCATAGCATTACCATTTATTAAAAAATAGAGTGTTTTTACTAACATAATATCTAATTTTGTAAAAAAGCGATTAGTTGAAAATTAAAACCACCTTAGATGCTTACTCAAAAAAAGACTCGGTAGTTACCATTGGTACATTTGATGGAGTGCATATTGGTCACCAAAAAATCATCAAACAGCTTGTTGAAATAGCTAAAAAAGATAATTTACAAGCTGTTGTCCTTACATTTTTTCCTCACCCTAGAATGGTGCTGCAAAAGGATACAGGTATTAATTTGATTAATACTATTGATGAGAAATCTCAGTTATTGGAAAATTTTGGGATAGACCATCTCGTAATTCATAAGTTTACTAAAGAATTTTCTCGATTAGGAGCTATGGAATTTGTTAGGGACACTTTAGTGAAGAAGCTTCATGTTAAGCATATAATTATAGGTTATGACCATAGGTTTGGAAGAAACAGAACTGCCAATATCGATAATTTAAGGGAGTATGGTGAGGTTTATAATTTTGAAATTACTGAAATATCTGCACAAGAAATTAACCAAGTAGCGGTAAGTTCAACAAAAATTAGAAAGGCTTTAAATAATGGAAACATCGAGATTGCAAATGCTTTTTTAGGCTATAATTTTATGCTTACAGGAACTATCGTTAAAGGTAGAAACCTTGGTGAGCAAATTGGCTTTCCAACAGCAAATCTAAATATTGAAGAGTCCTATAAGCTTATACCCAAAAATGGATCTTATGTAGTAAAATCAATCATAGAAGGTAAAACTATTTACGGAATGATGAATATTGGAACCAATCCGACCGTAAATGGCGAATGCCAATCAATTGAAGTTCATTTTTTTAATTTCAATAAAAATATTTATAATAAAAAAATTCAAGTGGAACTTATAAAAAGATTAAGGGACGAGCAAAAATTTGATTCTATTGATACACTAAAGGTACAGTTACATAAAGACAAAGAAATTAGCTTAAACTACTTAAACCAACTCAATACTTAATTTTGATGAATTAGTATTCTAATTAATAATAGTGTACTTATTAAATTAGAATGTTACTTACTTATCTGCTTTTAGATTATATTATTTAATTATTCTAGATAGATTTTACTTTCGAAACAAGATTGAATTTCTTAGTAATTCCGTAAATTTGTGGCTTAAATTTTTTACGCAATGTTACAAGTTCCTTTTATTAGAGAAAACCAAGATTTGGTAATAGCACGTTTAGCAAAACGAAACATTGATGCTAACGAAATGATTACCGAAGTGATTGCTCTTGATGAAAACCGTAGAGCATTACAAGCACAATTAGATAATACTTTGGCAGAATCTAATACGCTATCTAAAGAGATTGGTATGTTGTACAAATCTGGTAAAGTAGATATAGCCAACAAACTAAAGGAAAAAACAGCTACTCTAAAAGAAGACTCAAAACAACTTAACGAGCAGTTAAACAGTATAGCTTCTCAATTAGAAGACTTATTATTTAAAATCCCTAATGTACCACACGAATCTGTTCCGGCCGGAAATACCGATGAAGATAACGAAGTAGTATTCCGTGAAGGTCATATTCCAGAATTGTCAAAAAATGCTTTGCCACACTGGGAACTAGCAAAAAAATATGACATTATTGATTTTGAATTAGGCAATAAAATTACTGGAGCAGGATTTCCAGTTTATAAAGAAAAAGGAGCAAAATTACAGCGTGCACTAATCTGGTACTTTCTAGATAAAAACACAGCAGCAGGCTACCAAGAAGTACAAGTACCACATTTGGTAAACGAGGCTTCAGGTTTTGGAACAGGACAATTGCCAGATAAAGAAGGGCAAATGTATCATGTAACCGGAGATAATTTATATTTAATACCAACAGCCGAAGTCCCAGCAACAAATATTTTTAGAGACGAGCTATTAAAAGAAAAAGAACTGCCTAAAGCTTTAACAAGTTATACACCATGTTTTCGTCGTGAAGCAGGAAGTTATGGAGCACATGTAAGAGGGTTAAATAGATTGCATCAATTTGATAAAGTAGAGATTTTACGTGTAGAACATCCAACACGATCTTACCAAGCACTAGATGAAATGGTAGCACATGTAAAATCCATTTTACAAGAGCTTAAATTACCATATCGAATTTTAAGATTATGTGGAGGCGACCTTGGGTTTACATCGGCACTCACATACGATTTTGAGGTGTTTTCTACTGCGCAAGATAGATGGCTGGAAATTTCATCAGTATCAAATTTCGAAACATTTCAAGCCAATCGGCTAAAATTACGCTTTAAAAACAGTAATGGTAAAAGTGAATTTGCACATACTTTAAACGGGAGTTCACTTGCATTGCCTCGTGTATTAGCAGGTATTTTAGAGAATTGCCAAACTGAAAAGGGCATTAAAATTCCAGATGTTTTAGTACCATATACTGGCTTTAACTTTATCGATTAATTTAATTTTGGACTAGAGGACGATATGTTAAATTTTAACATATAAATCGTTAAAATGCAAAAAAAATACGTTGTTTGACGATTTTTTATTCAAATTCCTTTGATTTTTCAAAAAAAATACGGAATTTAGTGGCACCAAATCTAATGAACCTACAGTTATGAAAAATTTTAAAAGAATATTTCTATTGGTAACCCTTGTGGTACTGGTAGTTCAAGTTGTTTTTAATTAAAAAAGGGCCCAAAATCGAAAAACTCCCTTAAGATATATAAAATACCACAACAGGATAATTGAATCATTTTATGAAATATGATTAATAGCACATTTATTTTGGATGGTTATGCCTGAACTTCGGTTCAGGCATTTTTTTATTAAAATATTCACAATAACTAAAACACACATTTCTTATATTTACAGAGCTATGAAGTTTATAATCTATTTAAGTTGTTTCTTTTTTTCATTTTCAGCTATTTCGCAAAATGATGAGGCTTTGGCGAAAAACTATTTCGACAATGGAGAGTTCGAGAAGGCATTGATCTCTTATCAAAATCTTTATACCCAAAAGAAAAATAACTTGAATTATTTTTATAAAATTATAGAAATACATCAGCAATTAGAACAATATGACTTAGCAGAATCTTTACTTAAGGAGAAAATTAAGGGTCAAAGAGTTGGACAATTTATTGTTGAGTTGGGTTATAATTTTCAATTAAAAGGCAATCAAGAAGATGCCGAAAAATATTACAACCAAGCCATTATTAAAATAGAAAGCGAGCCTATCTATGCTTATTTTGTTGCACGCCGTTTTGAGATACACGCACTAATTGATAAGGCTGCAATTGTTTATGAGAAAGCTATGGAGTTGCGCCCAGAATCTAACTTTCATAGACAATTGGCTGCTATTTATGGAGAGCAAGGCGAGGTTGAAAAAATGTTTAATAGCTATGCTAACTTTATTGAATTAAGCCCAACTTTTGTTCATCAAGCTAAAAGATTATTTAGCGAGTATATTACTGAAAATGGAGATGATAAGAATAATATATTTTTAAGAAAAGCATTATTACGTAAAGCACAACTTAACCCAGATATCATTTGGAACCAATTATTAAGTTGGTTGTTTATTCAGCAAAGAAATTATAATAAAGCATTTGCACAAGAAAGAGCTATTTTTAAACGCCAACCAGAATCTTTAAGAGGTATTTTAGATTTAGCAAGAATTGCAATAGAGCAAGATGAAGTAGAAGTTGCCAATACTATTTTAAATTATATTGTCGAAAATGTCATGGAACCAAACATCGTACTCGATGCTCATAAAGATTTGTTAGAAATAGAAGTGAAACATTCATTAAGGAATGATTATGCATCAATAGACGAAAAATATAAAAACTTGATTGAGCTTTACGGAAGAAACATTCAAACCACCAATTTACAGCTCTCTTATGCAAAATTTATGGCCTTTCATTTTAACAGGTCTAAAGAAGCCATTGAGTTTTTAAAAGAAACGCTTAAAACTAGAGTCTCTAGAGCACAAGAAGCTAGAGTAAAATTACTGCTAGGAGATATATTGGTGCTTCAAGAAAAATTTAATGAGGCACTTATATATTATTCTCAAATTCAAGCGAGTTT
>CALZKX010000369.1 GCA_945788155.1 uncultured Flavobacteriaceae bacterium | reverse complement strand
TTATGCTTTCAGGAAGACGAATGTTTAATATTGATGTTACTGGATTAGGATAAACTTCAACAGTTTCCTTGTTAAATTCAGTAGTATTGAGCGTATTAAAATTAATACAATTACTAACCTCTACACACGAGCCTAAAGTCACTTCAACAGCATAGTTTCCATTGGAAGTTGGCGTAAACGTTTGTCCTGTTTCAGAAGGAATAATTGCCATATTATTATCGCAGTCTAACCATCGATATGTTGCTCCTGATTGATTTGCAGTAATATTTGATATTGTTGTCGTCAAAGTATTGTCAACTGCTTGCAAACTGCCTTTTGTTGCCATATAAGTTAGTGACAGCTTAGTTAAATCTGTAAAGTAATCCATATCTAAATCACTAAACCTATCATTAGCTGTATGGTAGTTAGGTGTTTCATCTCCATTAAACCAAGATTCTCCCATTAATACTGCTGGATAACCGTTGTTCCAAAACCAAAAATGATCGGAAGATCCAGTTCCAGGATCTACAACATTGGCATTTAAATTTAACCCTGAGCCGGAAAGTGCAGTTAAGATATCGTCTTTAACAGTTAAAGAACCTGCAATGTTCATAACATCGATATCAAAATCGTTATCACCATCACCATCATAAGCCAGCATATCCAGATTTAAAATACCTAGAATTGTATCGCCATTTGCTGCCGCTGCATTAGCATAATATCTAGATCCAACCAATCCGTTTTCTTCTTGATCCCAAAGTGCATAAATAATAGTATTATCGAGACATTGGGTCGATAATATCCTAGCTATTTCCAATACAGCGGCGGTTCCGCTTGCATTATCATCGATACTATAATCATCCACACTATCATAATGTCCGCAAACAATATAAATATTATTAGGGTTTGTTTTTCCCAACTGTGTGGCAATAATGTTTCTTCCATTATACGTTGTAGCTCCATAGGTAACATTATATGCTTGGTCGTTAATGGTTAAGTTATTAAACTTTGATAATCGTTCTTTTAAGTAATCGGCTGCTAAATCGTTGTTTGCACTTTCCCTATTTAAAATAGTCACAGTAGTCCCATTTACTACAGTTGGGTCTTCGCCGGAAAACTCACGAATTACCTTAGTTAAGGTATCTTGACTAACTTGATTCATCAAATCTGTAATGGTTTGAGCCGACAGTGAATACGACACAATAAAGGTTAGCATTAGTAAAGAAGTAAGCCTATACATTTTGGGTGTTTTAATAATACTGTATCAAATATACAAGATTTATAAAAAAAGGCTCGTTTAAAACTAAACGAACCCTTTATTATCTATAAAATCAAACATTAAAATCGGTAATTAAAACTAACTAAACCTTCATCTTTTTTTGTTCTAAATGTTGAGCAAATTTAGCGCTAAACTTTATTCTAGAAAGTAACATTTGTTACAGAAGTAGCTTAGCATTTTCAAACAGATTATGTTAAAAATATCTTTAATCTGAAACAAAAGTTTGGTTTTTATGTTTTTTATTCTACATTTGTAGAGTTAATTCTAATTATGTAGAGCAATGCAATTATCCAAAACCGAAGAACAACTAATGCAACATTTGTGGAAACTCGAAAAAGGGTTTATGAAAGATCTTTTAGATGCCTATGACAATCCAAAACCAGCAACCACAACTATTGCAACCTTATTAAAACGCATGTCTGGAAAAGGGTTTGTGGCCTACAACCTCTACGGAAAATCGCGCGAATATTATCCATTGGTAAAAAAGAAAGATTATTTCTCAAAACATGTAAACGGTTTAATTAAAACCTTTTTTAATGATAGTGCTACGCAGTTTGCATCGTTCTTTACCAAGGAAACCAACCTTAGTAAAGATGAGTTGGAAAGTTTAAAGGAAATTATAGATAACGAAATTAAAAATAAGTAATTATGCTATTGTATCTATTAAAATTTTCGGCATGCCTTGTACTGTTTATAGCCTTTTATAAATTGGTTTTGGAAAAAGAAAGCATGCATGCATTTAAACGCTTTTATCTTTTAGGAGCGTTAGTTTTAGCTATTACCATTCCTTTAGTGACATTTACACAATATGTAGAGCCAGCAAGTCAAACAATTAGTCTATCTACACCAGATGCGCTTAATACTAATGACATAGTTATTGCTAAAACAAAAACAAACCACCTACCAAACGTTATTTGGTCAATTTACATAATAGGTGTAATGTTATTTGGCTTTAAGTTTATTAGAAATCTGTACCAATTAAACTATAAAATAATTCATAATCCTAAACAACGCCATTACAAATTCACGCATGTGTTATTAAAAGATTTAATAGTACCTCACACCTTTTTTAATTATATCTTTTTTAATAAAACAAAGTTTGAAGCCAACGAGATTCCCAAAGAAGTATTTTGGCACGAACAAACACATGCAAATCAAAAACACAGTATAGATGTTGTGTTTATAGAAGCTCTACAAGTGTTACTTTGGTTTAATCCTTTAATTTATATAGCAAAACATGCTATTAAATTAAACCATGAATTTTTAGCAGACCAAGGCGTCTTACGTAAAGGAATTAACACCAATACTTATCAAGAAATTATTTTAGCATTCTCATCAAATGCTGTACAACCACTCCCGAAACCTATCGGGATGGCAAACGCCATCAATTATTCATTAATTAAAAAACGATTTACAGTTATGAAAACTCAAACCACAAAACGAGGCATATGGCTTCGTAGTCTAATACTTTTGCCTCTCTTGGCTTTTATGTTATATAGCTTTAGCGATACAAAAGTTGTTGAAAAAAACATTGTTTCAAAAACTTCAATTACTAATCACACGGCTAGAAATATTGATGTTGAAGTATTTAACAATGGTACTTATAAAGTAGATGATATTAAAGCTACTAAAGAAACATTTATATCAGTTATTAACCAATTGCATCAAGATATTACGCCTAAAATACGTAATCAAATCATAAATGTTCATGTTAATAATGGAAAAACTGTTTCAGATGAAGAAGTATGGTTTATTTATAATTCTGTTATCGATTATGGCTTTCATCGTATTGTTACCTATAACCAAGAAATAATAAGAGGAAAAGGAAATACCCCTTTTACTATTGAAAATACTGGTAAACAAGAACATTCAAAAGATATCATTGAACAACAAAAAGCCACAAAAGCACAAATCAAGGAGTATAATAAATTAGCAAAATATTATAATGTTAAAGAAGAAAAGGGAAGATTCATTAAAGCAAAAGACTATAGCCGTCTTAAAAACTTATATGACTTAATGAGCTCAGAACAAAAGAAAAATGCAGAGCCATTTCCAAATTTTCCGCCGCCTCCTCCTTCACCAAAGGCTCCTAGACTTATTGAAGTTGAAGAAGCCTTACCTCCTCCGCCACCTCCAGTTCCAGCAAATGCTTCACCTGAGCAAAAAGCCAAATACAAAAAAGTGATTACTGAATATGCTAAAAAATATCCTGAAAGTGTGACTAGATACAAATCTAAATCTGGAGAAACTATTGAAGAAGCAGAAGTGCCTACGAGTATGCTTCCGCCACCTCCTCCACCTCCTCCTATTCCTGAGAATGCTACTCCAGAGCAAAAGAAAAAATATGAAGAAGCAATTAAAAACTACAAATTAACTGTAGCTAAGTCTAAACAAAATCTAGCTAGAGTTAGAGAGGTTAATGATGCAGAAAGAGCTAAACTTATAAGAGTAAAAGAGCAATATGTTGCTCAAAGAAAAGTTTCACAAGAAGCAAAACTAGCAAGGGTTGCTGAGATGAAACAACGACAAGAAAAGCTAAAACAAGAAAAAAAGGAATATCTAGTTAAAAGAGAAACCCTAAGTAAAGAACGAAAAGCGCAATTAAAAAAAGTTAAATTACGAGAAGTAAAAGAACAAAAGGTTGAAATTAAAAAAAGACAAGAAAAACTTAAAAAAGAAAAACTAAAGCATATTGAAGAGCGAAAGGTAAAAGCTGAAGAAAAAAGAAAACATGCTATGGCTATGAAACTAAAGCATCAAGAAGAAAATCTAGCAAGACAAAAAATGAGCATTCCTCCTCCACCTCCTCCAAAGTCTCCTCTGGATCATGTTGTTGAAATGGCTAAAAAAGATGCTATTTTCTATTTTGAAGGAAAAGAAATTTCATCTAATGAAGCTATTAAAAAATTAAAACAAAATAAGAAGATAAATATTAGGACTTACAACAAAGATTCAAACAAGCCAAAAGTCTATCTTTCAACAAAACCAATAGTGGTTGAAACCAAAGAAAAAAACTAAACATTTATTAAAAGCCTCGATTTTCGAGGCTTTTTTGTAACAAATAGTAAAAAAAAGCGTTCTAATA
>CALZKX010000368.1 GCA_945788155.1 uncultured Flavobacteriaceae bacterium | reverse complement strand
TTTACAGTAACATCTACAATACTGTCTGTATTTATTTCATCTACATATTCGTGGTCTATATAATCTATAAGCCTATTGATTTTATCTTTTTTAGAATTAGATGTAAATAGTCTATCAGATTTATCGTTAAAACTTAATTTCCCGCCAATAAATATTCCTAGTGCAATAGCTACACCTATAATTATTGGTAAATATTTTTTATGAATGTGCATTAGTACAATTCGCTAACATGTTTTACATCGATTCCGGCTTTTTCCAGAAACTTAATTCCAGACCTGTCTTTATAGGCTTCGCTAAATACCACTCTAACAATTCCTGCTTGATGTATTAATTTACTACATTCTTTACAGGGAGACAAAGTAATATATAAAGTCCCTCCTTTGCAGGATTGCGTTGAAGAAGCTACTTTGGAAATAGCATTGGCTTCGGCATGTAATACATACCATTTTGTGTAGCCTTCATGATCTTCACAAAAGTTTTCAAATCCTGTTGGTGTACCGTTGTACCCATCAGAGATTATCATTCTATCTTTAACAATAATTGCGCCAACCTTCTTGCGTTCACAATAAGATAACTTGCCCCATTCTGTAGCCATACGCAAGTAGGCTTTATCATATTTTAATTGCTTTTGCATGAAACTCTTTTTGTTGCAATAGGACTTCAAATGTAACGATTATCTTTACATATATATAGACTGCCTGCCCTAACTAACGTTAAAGTTTTACAAAACTTTTGTAAGATTATCATAAATCAAGAAAATATATCACTTTCAATAAGCATAGGAATTACCAATCCTACAACTATTGCCGAGAGTACCATTATCCAATCTCGTCTAGAAAACCTAAAAATGGTTTGTGTAAAGAATCCTAAAAACAGCACAACAAAAACAATAATTACCTGTGCAATTTCAATACCTAAAGCAAACTCTATTAGAGGCATGATTTTGCTCTCGGCCTTCCCTATAAACATTTTGAACTCTCTTGCAAACCCAAGACCGTGAATAAGGCCAAAGAATAAAGTTGTTAAAAACAAAACGCCTATCTTTTGTTCCTTACTTTTTTTACCAGCCGTAAATATGTTGTACAGTGCAACTATTAAAATGGTGATAGGAATTAAAAACTCAACAAGATTTCCATTAATACTCACAATATCATAAGCTGCCAAAACAAGTGAAAGTGTATGCCCCAAAGTAAAGGTGGACACCAATATTAAAATCCGTTTCCAGTCTCTAAAAGTATAAGGAACCGTAAGTGCCATTAAAAAAAGGACATGGTCGTAACCATTGAAATCCAATACATGATTAATGCCATATTGGACATTAAACCAAAAATTATCTAACATAACATACAGATTTGAGTTAGTCAAAATTAGTAAATTAATATTTAACTATATTTAATGGCTAAACCAACCAACATGAAACAGCAATTCTTTTTTTTGTTAACTTTTTTGTTTACGTCATTTTCTCATGCGCAACTTGTAAACATAGAATCAAAAAGAATGCAAACCGATTCCATAAGATTTGTGCTAAGAGGTGATTTTTCATTTAGTTATGACAATTACGATGGCGATTATATCTATAGAATTGGTAGTAGCTTATCTACACAAGTAAAATCCAAAGATTTAAAGAAAATCTATTTTCTATTAGGGAATTATAATTTAATTCGATCGGAAGCTCAAGATTTCCAAAACACCTGGTTTTTACATTTAAGGTACAACCATAAATTATCAAATTTATTTCGCTTTGAGGCTTTTGTTCAAAGTCAAAATAATCAACTATTAGCTATAAACTCAAGAAACTTGATTGGTGCTGGATTACGTTTTAAATTGGTCTCCAAAGACAATATAAGATTGTATTTAGGCAACGCCTATATGTATGAAGAAGAAAAAAGTGATGCGTTTTATACTAAAGAATATAATCATAGAAACAGCACTTACTTGACAATTTCGGCAACTGTTGCGGAAAGTAATGTTAGTATCACAAATACCTTTTATTTCCAACCGCTTTATAAAGATTTTTCTGATTACAGGATTTTAGAGCAACTAAAAATTGATGTGCCTTTGAGTAAAGTATTAAATCTTTACACACTTTTTGATTACTATCATGATAATATAACTCCTTCTGGAGAGTCGCAATTTTCATCAAATATTAGTATTGGTTTAGGGATAAAGCTCTAATGCTTGTATATCTTTTATTTTGTCGCTATATTTGATAAGATATAACGATATTAATGATTTCAATAGAACAAGCCATTTCAATAGTAAAAAAGAGCACCAAGCCTTTAGATAAAAGCGAGTGTATATCATTAAAAAATGGTCTAGGCTTAACTTTAGCCAAAGATGTTGTTTCGCCAATTAACATGCCTCCTTTTAGGCAATCTGCCATGGATGGTTATGCTGTTAACATGCATAATTCGAATCAATACTCAATTATTGATGAAGTTAAAGCTGGTGATGCGCATCAACCAACATTACAAACTGGAGAAGCTGTACGAATTTTTACCGGAGCACCTGTTCCAGATACTGCAAATGCCATTATTATTCAAGAGCATGTTTCTGTAAATGCCAATTTCCTTACAGCAAATAAACCAATAGAATTAAATGCCAACATAAGATCTTTGGGCGAACAAACAAAAAAAGGAGATATTGCCTTAAAAAAGGGCACCAAATTAACACCTGCTGGAATTGGTTTTTTAACCTCACTTGGCATTACAGAAGTCGTGGTTAATAAACCGCTTTCTATTGCTTTAATTGTTACAGGTAATGAGTTGGCAACAGCTGGAGACTCTTTGCAATATGGACAAATCTATGAAAGCAATGCCATTATGCTATCTTCTGCTTTAAATGATTTAGGTTATATGAACGTGGGAATTACGAATGTAAAAGATGATTATCAAAGCACTTATAATGTATTGCAAGATGCCATTTTAAACAATGATATGGTTTTGGTATCTGGTGGAATCTCGGTTGGTGATTATGATTTTGTTGGGAAAGCACTTTTAGAAATGTGTGTCGAACAACTGTTTTACAAAGTCAAACAAAAACCTGGGAAACCATTGTTTTTTGGAAAAAAAGATCACACTTTTGTTTTTGCACTTCCCGGAAATCCAGCTTCTGCCTTAAGTTGTTTTTATGTGTATGTAAATACCGCTTTAAAAAGAATGTCTGGAAACGAACATTTCGAATTACTAAAAACTACTGCAAAATCGCTTTCAAATTTTGTTAAAAAAGGAGATCGTGCTCAGTTTTTAAAAGCTATATATAACAATGACAAAGTGGAAATTCTTGAAGGACAAAACTCTTCAATGATTCATACGTTTGCATTAGCCAATGCATTAGTATATGTGCCAGAAAATCTTCATGAGATTACCGTTAATGATACTGTTGAAGTATTGTTACTACCAATAAATTAGTTGATATGAAGTATAAAATTAAAAGTCGCATTTGGATTGAAGCTGATGATAACATTTTACTCGGCGAAGGCCGTGTGGCTTTGCTTAAAGCTATTGAAGAAACTGGCTCCTTATCAAAGGCAGCCAAAACCTTAAAGATGTCTTACAAAAAAGCATGGTCTTTAATTGATGCCTTAAATTCTAGAGCACAAAAACCAGTAGTAACGACTAGTATTGGAGGCAAAGGTGGTGGTGGTGCTGAATTAACAGATTATGGAAGAAAATTAGTTAATGCTTTTGAAACTATAAATAAAAACTGTTGGGAATTTTTAGACCAAGAAATGAAAAAACAATTATATCATGATTTTTAATGTTGAGCATATATGGTTGTTCCTAATCATTTTGCCAATAGTAGCATTTTTATATGCAAGTGTAGGTCATGGTGGTGCTAGTGGTTATTTGGCACTAATGGCATTATTTTCATTCGCTCCAGAAACCATGAAACCAACAGCGTTGTTGTTAAATGTATTTGTTGCAGGAATTGCATCATATCATTACTATAAAGCTGGATTTCTTAATAAAAGATTGTTTCTGTTTTTTGCAATAGCATCAATCCCTATGGCTTTTATTGGTGGTACCATAGAAGTAGATGCCGCCATTTACAGAAAAATACTGGGCATTCTCTTAATATTTGCCATTTTAAAAATGCTAAATGTTTTTGGAAAAGAACGTGGTTCAATAAATAAAATTGAAATTTGGCAAGGACTTATAGTTGGTGGTATTATTGGTTTATTCTCAGGTTTGATAGGTATTGGTGGCGGCATTATTTTAACACCAGTAATATTGCTGTTTCATTGGGGAAAAATGAAAGAAGCTGCTGCAGTTTCAGCGTTATTTATTTTGGTAAATTCCGCTTCGGCGTTGGTAGGTCAAATTAGCATTGGTGTGCAAATTGCTTCAGATTCCTTTATTTTAGTTGGAATTGCCTTAGTTGGAGGCTTTTTAGGGAGCTATCATGGAAGTAGAAAATTCAACAATGGCTTGTTAAGATATCTTTTGGCTTTTGTATTGATAATTGCTTCTGTAAAATTAATATTTGTTTAAATGATTCATAAAAGCAACATAACAGGCATCATTTTAGCAGGAGGTAAAAGTTCCAGAATGGGAACCGATAAAGGGCTGCTTATTTTTAAACAAAAACCATTTATACAACATATTATAGATGCAATGCAGCCTTTAGTGAACAATATTGTTATTGTTAGCGACTACACCGAGCATGACACATTTGGGATGACAAGAATTGAAGATACCATTAAAAATGCTGGCCCTTTGGCTGGGCTCTATTCAGGGCTAAAATATTCAAAAACAGATTACAATCTTATAGTGAGTTGTGATGTGCCATTAATTACTTCAACAGTTTTAAATAAATTAATTAAAAACTATGAAGAAGACTATGATGTTATTCAGTTAAAAAGTCAACAAAAAACTATGCCTTTAACGGCTCTTTACAATAAAACATGTCAACAAACTATTAAACATTTATTAGACAAGGGCGAAAGAAGAATGCGCTTTGCTGTATCTCAATTAAAAACTAAAACCATTATGCTCGATGATAATTTATCATCAACATTAATAAATATTAATACAAAAGAAGAATTTGATGCAATTACAAATTAAATATTTTGGGCTTTTGGCCGAAATTACTAACTGTGACCAAGAAACACTTGAGTTTTCTAAATCACAGGTTTCAGATTTATTGAAGGAACTTTACATAAAATATCCTCTATTAAAACAAAAAGATTTTAAAGTAGCACAAAACCATGAAATTGTATCTAATAATAGTAACATAACAAACCCAGAAATAGCTTTATTGCCACCTTTTTCGGGTGGTTAAGCCCATTATGAGTAGATATAACAGACATATTATTTTATCAGACGTTGGCCCAGAAGGTCAAAACAAAATATCCAATGCCAAAGTATTGGTAGTAGGTGCTGGAGGTTTAGGCTGTCCAGTATTACAATACTTGGCTGCTGCAGGTGTAGGGACTCTTGGTGTCATTGACTTTGATATTGTTGAAGAATCCAATTTACAACGTCAAATATTATTTGGAACTTCCTCTTTAGGAAGCAATAAAGCTTTAGCCGCAAAAGAACGATTAACAGACTTAAATCCAACTATTCAAATTAATGCTTATCAAGAAGCTTTAACGCCACAAAATGCATTATCCTTATATAACGATTATGATGTTATTGTAGATGGGACAGATAATTTTGAAACACGCTACCTTATTAATGATGCTGCAATTATCACAAATAAACCCATTGTTTATGGAGCTATTTTTAAGTTTGAAGGTCAAGTCTCTGTGTTTAACTATAAAAATGGGGCAAGTTATAGGTGTTTATTCCCATCACCACCCAAAAAGGGTTCTGTTGCAAATTGTACTGAAGTTGGCGTATTAGGTGTACTTCCAGGCATTATTGGAACCATGCAAGCAAACGAGGTCTTAAAAATTATTTTAGGGTTTAATGGTGTTTTATCTGGAAAGTTGTTTTGCTATAATTCTAAAACAACCGAAACTTACTCGCTTAAAATCAATAAATCAAATTCTGAATTTGAAAAAGTACTCAATAATAAAGAAAACTTCGAAAATATAGATTATGATTTTAATTGCAAGGCTATTATTAATGAAATTTCAATAAAAGATGTAAGTAAAATTAAGAATGTACACTACTTGGATGTGCGCGAATTACATGAAACACCAAAAATAAGCTTGGATAATTGTACTCAAATTCCGTTAAAAGAATTAGGAACAAAAATCCATGAAATTCCAACTGATAAAACCATTATTGCTTTTTGTCAATCTGGAATACGAAGTAACACAGCTGCAGAAATTCTGCAAAAACACAACATTACAAATTGCTTTAGCCTAAAAGAAGGTGCACAGGCAATTATTGAACAACTAAAGACCGAACTATGACAACAGAAAAAAAACCAAAAAATGTATTTAAAGAAGGTGCTATTTCATCTGAATTTATAGCCAAATCGATAGCAAAACACCAGAGCAAAACCGCTATTGGAGCCCACAATATTTTTTTGGGTCAAGTAAGAGCAGATAAAATAGATGGAAAAACTGTTTCAGGTATAGAATACACAGCTTATAAAGAAATGGCAAATGCCAAATTTCATGAGATACGTGAAGCAACTTTTTCTCGGTTCGATTTAACATGCATGCATATTTATCACAGTTTAGGAATGGTAAAAACAGGTGAAATTTGTTTGTTTGTATTTGTGTCTTCTCCAAGAAGAAAAGAGGTTTTTAAAGCTTTGGAATATGTAGTCGAAGAAATTAAAGCCAAAGTTCCTGTATATGGTAAAGAAGTTTTTGAAGACAGCACACATCAATGGAAAGTAAATTCTTAAAGTTGATGCGTTAATTTGTTGAATCGTTTAATTGTAAATTATAGATAAATATGGCATATACGTTTTCATTTGAAAAGTTAAATGTTTGGGTCAATTCTAAAGAACTAGTTACGAAAGTTTATAAACTAACTCGAAACTTCCCTGATGAGGAAAAGTTTGGATTAACTAACCAATTAAGACGTGCTTCAATTTCGATTGCTTCAAATCTAGCCGAAGGGACCTCTAGGCAAACAAATAAAGACAAAGCTCATTTTTCAACCATGGCTTTTGGTTCTTTAATGGAAGTTTTAAATCAACTTATAATAGCAAAAGATTTAAACTATATTTCAGATTCAGATTATAATAATTTAAGAACTCATATTGAAAAAATATCAAATATGCTTAATGCTTTACGAAAATCACAACTCAACAATTAAACGATTCAACAGCTCAACAATAATACCATGGTCGATATAACACATAAATCTAATACACTTCGAATAGCAACTGCTCAAGCCATTGTAAAGGTAA
>CALZKX010000367.1 GCA_945788155.1 uncultured Flavobacteriaceae bacterium | reverse complement strand
GGGATGACACATTCTTATAGTAATTTTGGTGGTGAACCAAACCAATACAGAAAGGGTAAGGTTGTTTCCGATTTAAGTTTTGGGCTGCTTAAAATTAATTTTGAAGCAAAAAAAGTGATCATGCAAATGCGTGGTGAGAATAATGTTTTGCAACAAGAATTAATACAAACTTATTAACACTTGCAGTTTTATATAAAAGCTGTATTTTTGCCGAAATTTAAAATTTAGAAATGGCAACAAATAGAACATTTACAATGCTAAAACCTGATTCGGTTGAAAAAGGGAATATTGGCGCAATATTAGAAAAAATAACAGCTTCAGGATTTAGAATTGTAGCAATGAAGCTAACTCAAATGACAAAAGCTAATGCCGAGGCATTTTATGCAGTGCATAACGAGCGTCCATTTTTTGGAGAGTTAGTTGAATATATGACTCGTGGACCAATTGTAGCTGCAATTTTAGAAAAAGAAAATGCAGTTGAAGATTTTAGAACTTTAATTGGAGCAACAAATCCAGCAGAGGCTGCCGAAGGGACTATTCGTAAATTGTATGCTGCATCTATTGGAGAAAATGCTGTACATGGTAGTGATAGTGATGAAAATGCTGTTATTGAAGGTGCTTTCCATTTTTCAGGAAGAGAAATGTTTTAGACTAAAACGATATTTAATTAAAAAAACTGCAACCTAAAATTGCAGTTTTTTTATGCTTCATATTTACATAATATCATCTAAGTAGATAAAAAATAGTTAATCGATTTTAGGTAAGACTTTAATAATATTCATTACACATGCTATAAAAACAGGGTATATTAAAAGTAATTAAATACGTATAAGCACCCATTTATTTAATTAACGTTGAAATTTGTTTTAAAAAAATCTCTTTTGGTAAATAAGTCATGTAATAGTGTAACAGTTTGAAATATTAAGTAAATACTTACTCCCCAAAAAACACCAAGATACCATGGAGATAAGATAAGAGCCAAAAATATGCCTAAGATAATTGCAATTAGTGGGTTTAAAAAACGATGGTATAGTATAAATGAAAACACGATCATTCCCCAACCACCAATAATAATTAGAGTAGTGTTGGAATAAATATTACCAACCAAAAATAAACAAAGTGCTATTAAGTTAAAAAAGCTTTTAACACAGAAAATTTTAAGGTCTTTGCTCATGAAGGAATAATTTAAAAAAAGAAACCGAAGCCTTAAAGATAAGCTGATCCAATTCTAACAAAGAATAGTCATAATTATAATAAAAAAAATGGCATAATCTATTTCTTCTTAAGCTATGTGGCATAGAAATAGAAACAATGATTGTTGTATGAGAAAATGGTTTCATTGTTATACTTTAAAGCTATAATTTGTATAAATTTTGCTTATACGATTATTATAGAGGGATAGAATAAATGTAATGGTTTTTTTATTACATTACAATACGTAGAACTACGTATTTATAAGAATTAACAATTATTTAAGAACTAAGCTTTTAATTAGCTCTTTTCCTAATGCTTCATTAAGCATTGCAATAATTTTTTCTTTTCCATAGCTCAATTCTTCACGTAGTACAGAAGAACTTAGTTGTACATACAAAGTGTCCCTTTTTAGTTGTACCGAAGTAGTATAGCTGTTAACACCGTTTCCCATTAGGTTTTTCCAAGCATCTTTAATTTCAACCTTGTCTAAACCCTCTTGAAGCTTATTAGTAGAAACAAATTCTTTAAGTACGTCACTTAAAGACATATTATCATTATGGCGTTTTTTGCTTGTCAATATTAATGCTTTTGTAAGGTTTGTAAATATAACTAAAGCCTTGCGAATTTGTTATAACAAGTTCTTTTTTTGTAGCTCTAATAATGGTTTCTTTAGTGATAATATTGTTGTGATTGTAATAAATATTCAACGAATCGTTTTCAACTTTTAAAGTTAAAGGCGCTTTATCTTGATTTACAGTGAAAGTGCCATTTAATGTTGGAGAAACTTTCTTTCTAAAACCAGTTAAATCAGTATTCACTTTAAAATAATCAACCATAGGGCTTGTGCTATATTCTTTAATAAGTTTATTGTCTTTTTTTACTTCTTTTATTTCCCAATAGCCTTCAATAAATTCAATAGTATCTTCAGGATTAGAAGTACAGCTACTAAAAGTAAAAGTAATTATCATGATATAAAAAACTGTTCTAAAAGTCATTTTTTTTGTTATTGTAAGTTAAAAATTTGATAGGTTTGATGTACTTGTTTTATAGCATTTTCTGTGCGTTCAGGATGTGTGTCTGTAATAAATATTTGTCCAAAGTTTTCATCATCAACCAAGGTAATAATTTGTGATACACGGTTTTCATCCAGTTTATCAAAAATATCATCTAAGAGTAAAATTGGTGTCACACCATTTTGTGCTTTAATAAAATCGAATTGTGCTAACTTTAGAGCTATTAAAAACGATTTTTGTTGTCCTTGACTACCAAATTTCTTTATTGGATAGTTTTCAATTTCAAATTTTAAATCATCTTTATGAACTCCAACGCTTGTATATTGCAAGGCTTTATCTTTATTTAAATTTTTGTTTAATAGTGTTAAAAGTGAGTCTTCGAATAAATCACTTTTATATAATAGGTTTACAGTTTCGTTACCATTACTAATAGCTTTATAACGTTCTTTAAATATTGGTACAAACAAATCTAAAAACTTATTACGTTTTTCATAAATGGCTTGCCCTAACTCATTTAATTGCGCATTATAAATTTCTAAAGTATCACTATTAAAAGTATTGTTCAAAGCAAAGTATTTTAACAAAGCATTGCGTTGTGCTAACACCTTATTATATGTAATAAGTTGCTGTAAATAGCTCTTGTCACTTTGCGAGATAACTCCATCCATAAATTTACGCCTTGTATCGCTACCTTCTATAATCAAATCTCTGTCTGCAGGTGAAATAATAACCAAAGGTAAAAATCCAATATGATCACTAAACTTATCGTAAATCTTTCCGTTACGCTTAATGATTTTTTTTTGCCCTTTTTTTAGCGAGACTATTATTTTTTCTTGCCTTTTCAATTTAGAATAAACACCCTCAACTACAAAAAAATCTTCATTGTGTTTAATGTTTTGAGATGCTATTGGGTTGAAATAACTTTTTCCAAACGAAAGATGATAAATAGCATCTAAAATGTTTGTTTTACCAATACCATTTGCTCCCACAAAGCAGTTTATTTTTACATCAAATTCAAAGGTTTTTGAATCAAAGTTTTTATAATTAAGTACAGATAATGTTTTTAAAACCATTAAAAAGTAAGTTACAAATCTAAAAAGAAGGTGTATTTCTTTAAAAAGAAGCTGCAAATTATTGAAAAATAACAAATAAATTACCTTTTTTATACCAATAAAAATTTTATTTTTGCGGCGCATTAATATAGAATATATGGCGACTTATAAGAAAAGAGGTTATAAACCAAAAACAAAGGCAGATAAAGCT
>CALZKX010000366.1 GCA_945788155.1 uncultured Flavobacteriaceae bacterium | reverse complement strand
TCGCTTAGTTTGCTCAAAAGCGTCAATCCATCCATTTCAGGCATATTGATATCGCTCAATACAATATCCACTTCTGGATCGTCAAGTAGCTTTTCTAAAGCATCAACACCATTTATGGCGAATAGAAACTCATATTCCTTTTCGCGAATTTTTTTACGAAATTTTTGCTTTATTAAAACTTCTAAATCTGTTTCGTCGTCAACAACTAATATTTTTGCCATTATGTAATTTGTGTTAATTTGTCTTTCAATAATTTAAAATCTACAGGTTTGGTTAAAAAATCATCCGCACCAAGTTTTTTGGCTGTATTAAAATTTTCTTCATCTCCATAGGCCGTAATCATCATAACTACAGGAGGTGGTTGTGCTGCGCCAGATTTAATTTCTTCCAATAACTCTAAGCCACTCATTCCTGGCATATTAATATCTGAAAGAATTAACACAGCCTCTTGTTGCATTTCGTCTAAAGTTTTAAGGGCTTCTTCGCCCGAAAAAGCGAATACAAAATTAAGTTCTCCTTTTCTTATTTCTTTCCTAAAACGTTGTTGAAACAATATTTTTACATCTTGTTCGTCATCTACTACTAATATCTTCATATCACTAATTTTTATTGATTACTCCGATTTCACGGATTTAATTGTTATTATTTAGAGCACTAATCTTTTAAATGTTAAGCTTTTACTACCAAAGTTAATCAATAGCGCTACTTCAAATTTATACGCCTTAAGGTAATTAAGAGTTTGTGATATGTGCGCATCTTGTATTTCCATCATAGCTTTTAGTTCAACTAAAACCTTTTCTTCAACTACAAAATCTGCTCTTCTTTTTCCAATAGGTTTTGGAATGTCCTTATAATAAATATTCTGTTCCATTTCTCTTTTAAAAGACAATCCTGCTTCTTTCATTTCGTATGCTAAAGCTCTTTGATATATAACTTCTGGAAAACCATTACCTAGAAATTTGTGTACTTCAAATGAAGCTCCAATTATTTTTTCGGTTATATCTTTATACTTTAATTTTACCATTTTCTAATCCATATAATCCTTAAATCCATTTAATCTGCGATTGGTAACACTATTTTAAATTCTGTAAACTTCCCTTTTTCAGTAGCTACTGTTAATTCGCCTTTATGAGCTTTAATTATATCGTAACTCATAGACAAGCCCAAGCCAGTACCTTGACCAGTAGGTTTAGTAGTGAAAAACGGTTGGAATATTTTGTCTAATGCTTTTTTTGGAATGCCATTACCATTATCTCTTACGGTAATAATAACCTTATTTTTTGATTTTTCTGTACTAACGGAAACGGTTGGTTTATAATCTTTCAATTCTGATATTGATTTTTTCTCATCCACAGCAAAAAAAGCGTTGGTAAACAAGTTAAGAATTACGCGCCCAATATCTTGAGGAACCACATCAATTTTGCCAATAGTTTCATCAAAATTTGTTTCTAGTGTCGCATTAAAGCTTTTATCTTTGGCTCTAAGGCCATGATATGCCAACCTAAAATATTCGTCTGTTAATTTATTAATATTTGTGGATTCTTTCTCTCCAGTACCAGTTCTACTGTGTTGCAGCATTCCTTTTACAATGCCATCTGCACGTTTGCCATGGTGTGTAATTTTTTCTAGGTTTTGTTTAATATCTTCTGAAATGGCTTTGGCTTCTTCAATATCTCCTTTATTTAGTTCTTCGTTCATTTCATCAACTAGCTCGTTGCTCACTTCGGAGAAATTATTTACAAAGTTTAAAGGATTCTGTATTTCATGAGCAATACCAGCTGTTAATTCACCAAGACTCGCCATTTTTTCAGATTGGATAAGTTGGGATTGTGTAGCTTTTAGGTTTTCTAATGATTGTCTTAATTCGGTAGTTTGCTCATCTACTTTTTGTTGTAAGCGTTCGTTTTCTCGATGCAATTCATTTGCATGCCATGTATCGCCTTCTTCGGTTTCTACTGGAACAGAGCCATGCCAATGAACAATTTTCCATTTTCCAGTTTCATTAAATATAACAGTAGAAGTTCTTAGTTGAAGGTTGGTTTTTACACCATTGAATGTGTAGCTCAAATCAACCTCTGCAACTATTACAGCGCATTCTTCATTATTTGAATACTGCTTTTTTATGATGTCTAAACTGTAGTTGTAATCTTTTAAATGTTGTTTTTGCTCTTGACCGAGACGGCATAATTCTTTCACCTTATCAACACCAAAAACTTTTTCTTCGGTTGTGGTACCAAAACCCATGATATTTTTTGACATTAAATCATCAAGTTGTTCTATGGGAGTATCTTCCATAAAGCAGCTAATCCAATGGTTATGAATGTTCAATAATTCTTGTTCTTTGTTTTTATCCATATTAAGAGGGTTTAATAGGTAAACTAATACTAAATGTTGTTCCAGTACCTTCTTGTGTTTTTACTTTTAATTCGCCTCCATGACCTTTGGTAATAATATCGTAACTCATGCTAAGTCCCAAGCCTGTACCTTGACCTGTTGGTTTAGTTGTAAAAAAGGGTTGAAATATTTTATCCAATACTTTTTTAGGAATGCCATTGCCATTGTCGGTAACGTCTATTTTTATATGTTTATTTCTTTTTTTAGTGCTAACAGTAACCGTTGGTTCGTAATTTTCAATTCCTGATTTCTTTTTTTTATCAACGACATAAAAGGCATTGGTAATTAAATTAAGAATGACTCTTCCTATGTCCTGACCGATGATATTAATATTTCCGATGGCATCATCAAAATCGGTAACCATTGTCGCATTAAACGATTTGTCTTTTGCTCGCAAGCCATGATAGGCCAAACGTAAGTACTCATCTGCTAAGGCATTTATATTGGTTGGTTCTTTTTTGCCATTACTGTTTCGGCTGTGTTGGAGCATTCCTTTTACAATAGAATCGGCACGTTTGCCATGAAACATTATTTTTTTCTCGTTTTCGTTAATGTCGTTAGCTATACTTTTAACATCCTCTATGTTCCCATTATCGAGTTCTTCTTTCATTTCCTCAATAAGTTCGGAGTTAACTTCTGCAAAATTATTAACAAAATTTAAAGGGTTTTGTATCTCGTGTGCAATGCCTGCTGTAAGCTCACCAAGAGATGCCATTTTTTCTGATTGTATTAATTGTGCTTGAGTGCTTTTTAAATCTTCTATAGAAGCCTCAAGTTCATTGGTTCTTTCTTTGACTTTCTCTTCAAGATATTTATTTTCTTTAGTTAATTTTCGTGCTCTGAAAAGAATATAGATTCTTAAAATACTTGCCGCTATAATTGCATATAGTAAATATGCCCACCAGGTTTGCCACCAAGGAGGACTAATACTGAATGTTAATTCATCTGGTGTTGACCATGGTTTATTAAAACTTCTTGCAGCTACTTTAAATGTATATTGGCCAGGTTTTAAATTATAGTAGTTTTTTGTTTTTGTTTGAGTTTTAGCATTAGTCCAATCTTCATCTTCTCCTTCAAGTATAAAACGATAGTTTAATTGATCTCTATTAAACACATCACCACTCGCATAACTGAAGCTTAAACTGTTTTGATCAAATGGCAATACCAAACCTTTTGGAATATTATAAGGTTTTTTTATGGAATCCCATGTCATATTTTTTTCTTTGGCATACGAAATAGCGTTTATATTTAGTGAATCTGTACTGTTTTTATCATTAAACCCTGGATCTTCATCTCTAATATACATTTTGGTGATATAAACCGTACTTAAGGTGGTATCAGGCTTTGGTTCGTTATCAATTACAAGAAGTTTGTATTGGCTTGCTGGATTGGAGACACCAGACCAAAACTGTCCATTCTTAAGAAATTTAGGAGAACCTTGTGAATAATCGTTTACTTTAAAACCAAAGCCTCCATTAAAATTATAGAAACCTCTGTTTGTGGTTTTTGCAGATGCCTTCTCTATAGGTATAAGGCCATTTACACTAGCGCCATACATAATATCATCCTTTTCAATAATATCATAAAATAAAGAGGGTATCAGACCGTTCTCCTCCTTTAAATTGGTAAGGGTGTTTTCTTCCAGATTAAGAATAGCAATGCCGTTTAGGGTTGCGACCCAAACTTCTCCTTCTTTTGACACCAAAGCTGCGCTTCCTTCATTAGCACAAAGGCCTTGTTCTTCTCTAAGATAATTGATGGTGTTCGTCTTTAAATTTACTTTGGCCAACCCATTTTGCGAAGGAATCCAGAGTATATCCTTGTCATAGACCATTAGTGCCGAACTCTGAGCTTTTAGTAAATCAGCATCGTTTTTCGATACCGCTTTTTTTAAGGTATTGCTTTCAGTCTCATATAAGAAAAGACCTTCTCGAGTGTATAACAAAAAAGTATGCTCATTTATTGCTGTTGCTCTTAATGCTATAAATGGTGCTGTTGGATTGCTTAGATACTGGGTAAGCTTGTTCTTTTGTCGATCAAAAATTGAAAAACCGGATCTTGCGTTTATAAAGTAGATATCCTTAGAAATCTCTTTAGCAGAACTAATGTTGCTATTAGAGCCATTATGTAATTGTTCAAGACTAAGGGCTTTTATTGTGTTTTTTTGAGGGTCAATAATATTGATGCCGCCACGTGTACC
Source organism: uncultured Flavobacteriaceae bacterium (assembly GCA_945788155.1). Taxonomy (GTDB): domain Bacteria; phylum Bacteroidota; class Bacteroidia; order Flavobacteriales; family Flavobacteriaceae; genus Pontimicrobium. The sequence goes on along the minus strand of CALZKX010000366.1, from coordinate 1,487 downwards.
CAACCATAATTCTCCTCTGGAGTTTTCTTCTATTTCCCAGACTTGGTCATTAATCAACCCTCTGGAGGCATCAAAATACTCGGTATTTAAAGTGAAATCATTCGCTATTACTATGCCTTTATCTACAGTGCCAAACCAAAGTGTGCCATCTTTTCTCTTTAGGGAGCGGACTCTCTTTTGGTTACCTGTCATGTTACCATTTACACCAATAATTTTAGAACTTTTCAAATTATTAGCTAAAACAAAGATTTCATTCGCTCCTGCTATCCAAAAATTACCTAGGTTATCTTCTTGTATCTGGTGGCCATTTATGGTATAACCATTTTCGGCAGAAAGCACTGCAATTTTTTTATTTTTAAGCGATACACGTATTACTTCAGGTGTGGCTGTGTTGGTACTAGAAGCAGGAGGTATTAGTTGACATATCCATATATTCCCGGTTTTATCCTCTTTAATATCAAAAACAAAACCATTTAAATTATAATCTGCATTGCTTGATATTTTTTTAAGCGATGCTCTTTCTTTGTCCAATATGGCAAGACCGTCGTCGGTAGTAAGCCATATATTGTTCTTGCTGTCCTCAAAAAGAGTGAACCCTTGTTGTTTACTTGCAATTTCCAATTTTTGCAAATTTTTCATTTCAGCATCCATCCTGTAAACCCCATCGCCGAAAGCAACAAAATAAATAATTCCACTTTGGTCACAAAGAATATCTAAACCCAAAAATCGAGGTGTGGACAGTGTAATCATGTATTCTATATCATTCTTAAAATCTAATACATAAACACTGTTTTGGACAGTTGCCAACCAAAGTCTGCCTTGTTTGTCTAAAGTCATACCATAAATACTTGCATAATCATAGACAAATGCATTTTCACCATCATATCTTGTTAAAGATCCTGATGTAGAAGAAGAAGCTATCCAAATGGAACCATCTTCAGTTTCTACCATGGAAGAAATTTCATTGACTGGTAAACCTTCATTTACTGAGAGTTGTAGGAGATTGGCATTGGTGCCTTCCATATTAGCAGGAGGCTTCATTTTAGTAATGCTGGGTTTTTTTATAGTTGATGTTTTGACCGTAAAAGGAATAGAATCAAATTTCAATTCCTCCGAAGGCACATTGTCCCAATCCAGTTTATATTCTTTCATTGGGCTTTTTAGTGGCTTGAATGTATTCAACTCAAACGGTTTGCTTGGTAAATTATCAACATTTAAAGCATAGCTTACAGGAGTTGTTAGCGTATCATTAGTTATGGTTTCCCATTCAAAAGGCTCTGGCTCTGTAAATTTTAACGGAATGGTTATAGGTGTTTGATAATCGCCAATAGTAGTTTCTGTTTCGGACTTGCTTGTTGTGTTACAAGAAACAAAAAATAGACTGCATAAAAGGCTTGTAAGAAGTATATGATGTTTCATTAAAAGATTAGTTTTCATTTTTATTTAATTGTTAGGTAATGTTATTCTAAAGGTTGTTCCTTCTCCTT
>CALZKX010000365.1 GCA_945788155.1 uncultured Flavobacteriaceae bacterium | reverse complement strand
CTGCTTTCTCAGGAATTTTATTGCATGTTTTTAGCCTCTATGCTTAAAGTAGCATGTGGCACAAGTTCTAATCGTTTTTTATTGATTAACTTTCCTGTTACACGACATACACCATAGGTTTTATTCTCAATTCGAATCAAGGCGTTTTTTAAATCACGGATAAATTTTTCTTGTCTAATTGCTAAAGCAGAATTAGACTCTTTGCTCATAACAGCGCTTCCTTCATCAAACGCTTTAAACGTAGGAGACGTGTCGTCTGTGCCATTATTATGATCGTTCATGTAGGCGCTTTTTATGAGTTCTAAATCGTGTTGTGCTTTATCAATTTTTTCTTGAATCAACTTTTTGAATTCTGCTAAATCCTTATCAGAATATCTTACTGTATTTCCTGCTGCCATAATTTTTAAATTTTTTGAATAAATAATTTGGTATTTACATCATCGAAAGCAATTTCTATACCATTATTTAAGTTTTCTAAAATTTCCAATTCATCAGTTAATGTCTCGGTTTTTATATACTCTAAGTTTTTATTTATTGCGTTAGTAATTTGTTCGTCCTTTTGAAATTGTACTGCAATTCTATCTGTGAGCTCAAAACCAGAATCCTTACGTAAATTTTGAATTCGATTTACCAATTCCCTTGCAATACCTTCTTTCTTTAAATCGTCTGTTAATGTTACATCTAAAGCTACTGTTAAGGCTCCAGAGCTCGCTACAAGCCATCCTTCAATATCTTGTGATGTTATCTCAACATCAGACTTTTCTAATGTAACGTTTTTTCCGTTAATTTCGACGTCAAAAATACCGTTTTGCTCGATATTTTTAATATCGTTTGCTGTAAAGTTATTAACTACTTGAGCCACAGCCTTCATGTCTTTTCCAAAGCGTGGTCCTAGCACTTTAAAGTTTGGCTTAATCTGCTTTACTAAGATGTCTGAAGCGTCTTCTAAAACCTCAACCTCCTTTACATTTACTTCCGATTTTATCAAATTAGCAACCGCTAGTATTTCCTGTTTTTGAGTTTCACTACTAATAGGAATCATTATTTTTTGCAGTGGCTGACGTACTTTAATCTTTTCTTTAGCACGTAACGATAAAACCAACGATGATATTGTTTGAGCTGCTTCCATTTTACGTTCCAGTGACTTATCAATAAAAGAGTCGTCGAATTTTGGAAATTCAGCTAAATGTACACTCTCAAAAGTTTCCTTTTTGCTAACTGAATTTAAATCTAAATATAATTTATCCATAAAGAAAGGTGCAATTGGTGCTCCTAACTTTGCAATAGTTACCATACATGTATATAATGTTTGATACGCCGAAATTTTATCTTGTTGGTAATCACCTTTCCAAAAGCGCCTTCTACTTAAACGTACAAACCAGTTGCTTACATAATCTTGCGTAAAATCTGAAATTGCTCTGGCTGCCTTTGTTGGCTCATAATCTGCATAATACGCATCTACCTTTTGGATTAATGTGTGTAGTTCTGATAAAATCCAACGGTCAATTTCTGGTCGTTCTTCTAACGGAATATCTGCTTCAGCATAACTAAAGTTATCCAGATTTGTATATAATGTGAAAAAAGAATACGTGTTATAAAGAGTTCCAAAAAACTTGCGTTTTACTTCTTCTATGCCATCGCTATCAAACTTTAAATTATCCCAAGGATTGGCATTCATAATCATGTACCAACGCGTCGCATCTGCTCCATAAGTTGATAAAGTTTCAAATGGGTCAACAGCATTTCCAAGGCGTTTGGACATTTTTTGTCCATTTTTGTCAAGCACCAAACCATTAGACACTACATTTTTATAAGCAACCGAATCGAAAACCATGGTTGCAATAGCATGAAGTGTATAAAACCAACCTCTTGTTTGGTCAACACCTTCGGCAATAAAATCGGCTGGGAAAGATTTGTTTTGGTCTATCTTCTCTTTGTTTTCGAATGGATAATGCCATTGTGCATACGGCATAGAGCCAGAATCGAACCATACATCAATTAAATCGGCTTCGCGTTTCATTGGTTGCCCTAAATGTGATACTAGCACAATTTCATCGACTATGTTTTTATGTAAATCGATTGTTGCATAATTTTCTTCTGAATTGTTTCCAACTTCAAAGCTTTGGAAGATATCGGCCTTCATCAAGCCTGCCTGAACGGCTCGTTCCATTTCAGCTTTTAATTCTTCTACTGAACCAATACAAATTTCTTCCTTACCATCTTCAGTTCTCCAAATTGGTAAAGGAATTCCCCAATAACGTGAACGTGATAAGTTCCAGTCGTTTGCATTAGCTAACCAGTTCCCAAAACGACCTGTTCCAGTAGATTTTGGTTTCCAATTGATGGTTTCGTTCAACTCGAACATTCTGTCCTTAACATCTGTAACCTTAATGAACCATGAATCTAAAGGGTAATACAAAATTGGCTTATCGGTTCGCCAACAGTTTGGGTAACTGTGTTTATATTTTTCAACCTTAAAGGCTTTGTTTTCTTCTTTTAGTTTGATAGCAAGTTCTACATCAACCGAACGTTCTGGTGCCTCACCATCGTTATAATATTCGTTTTTGACATATTTGCCTGCAAATTCGTTAAGTTCTGGTCTAAAGCGACCTTGTAAATCTACAAGTGGCACCAAATTGTCATTCTCATCTTTTACTAACATTGGTGGTACTTCTGGCGTTGCTTGTTTTGCAACCATAGCATCATCGGCTCCAAAGGTTGGTGCTGTATGCACGATTCCTGTACCATCTTCAGTCGTTACAAAATCTCCAGAAATCACGCGAAATGCGTTTTCAGGATTGTCGTTTGGCAACGCATAAGGTAACAGTTGCTCGTAAGTGATTCCTACTAAGTCTTTTCCCTTACATTCGGCTAAAATTAAATAAGGAATCTTTTTGTCATTGGGTTTATATGATGACAATCCCTCAATATTTTCAACTTGATTGAACTTTCCTGAAAATTGATGATTCACTAACTTTTTAGCCAATACAACATATATCTTTTCAAACGTATATTGATTGAATGTTGCCACCAAAACATAATCGATTTTTGGTCCAACGGTTAACGCTGTATTACTTGGCAAGGTCCAAGGTGTTGTTGTCCAAGCAAGAAAATACACCTCCCTTAATCCCTCCTCAAGGAGGGAGTTTAAAAAGTCCTTCCCTTTGGGAAGGGTTTGGGATGGGCTTACTTTAAACTGAGCAACAACAGTGGTATCAGTCACATCTTGATAAGTTCCTGGTTGATTTAACTCATGCGAGCTTAAACCAGTTCCAGCTTTTGGTGAATACGGTTGAATTGTATAACCTTTATATAGTAAATTCTTATTGTAAATTTGTTTGAGTAACCACCAAACAGACTCCATGTATTTTGGTTCGTAGGTCACATAAGGGTCGTCCATATCAACCCAATAACCCATTTTTTGAGTGAGGTCATTCCAAACATCAGTATATCGCATGACGGCTTTTCGGCAAGCTGCATTGTAATCTTCAACAGAAATGGTTTTACCAATATCTTCTTTAGTGATACCTAGTTCTTTTTCAACACCCAGTTCAATAGGTAAACCATGCGTATCCCAACCAGCTTTACGCTTTACTTGGTAACCTTTCATGGTTTTATAGCGTGGGAAAATATCTTTAATAGCTCTCGCTAATACATGATGTACTCCTGGCAATCCATTTGCTGAAGGGGGTCCTTCAAAAAACACATAAGGTTTGTTTCCTTCACGAGTAGTGACGCTTTTTTCAAACACATTGTTTTCTTGCCAATAGTTTAGAATTTCTTCGGCTACTTTTGGTAAGTCAAGTCCTTTATATTCAGGAAATTTAGCACTCATATTATCCTATTTCATTTCGAGCTGCGAAATTAAGGAATTTTTAGAAAAATGATAGTCTGATTTCGAGTATTTTAAACGATAAATTCCACTAAATCCTCAATTTTAGAAATCAATTGGATTTTAATAGTTGTGTTCTTTAAGGAAATGGTATTGTACTTAGACACAAAAATGGTTGAAAAACCAAGCTTTTCGGCTTCTAAAATGCGTTGTTCCACTCGTTGTACAGGGCGAATTTCTCCAGATAATCCAACCTCAGCTGCAAAACAGACATCTTTTTGCAGGGCTTCGTCTTCATTTGATGATAAAATGGCTGCTACGACAGCCAAATCAATAGCTGGATCATCAACCGTAATACCTCCAGTAATATTTAAAAATACATCTTTAGCACCTAAACGGAAACCTGCGCGTTTTTCCAGAACAGCTAAAAGCATGTTCAAGCGTTTTGCATTAAAACCTGTTGCAGAGCGTTGAGGCGTTCCATAAACAGCAGTACTAACTAATGCTTGAACCTCAATCATTAATGGTCGCATGCCTTCAAGAGTAGCAGCAATGGCATTTCCAGACAATTCTTCGTCTTTCTTGGAAATTAGAATTTCACTCGGATTACTTACTTCTCTCAATCCAGAACCTTGCATTTCGTAAATACCAAGTTCGTTAGTAGAACCAAATCGGTTTTTGTTGGCTCTTAAAATTCTAAACACATGATTTCTATCGCCTTCAAATTGCAAAACCGTATCCACCATGTGTTCCAAAATTTTTGGTCCTGCTATATTTCCATCTTTTGTGATATGGCCTATTAAAATAACAGGAGTTGCTGTTTCCTTAGCAAACTTTATAAGCTCAGTTGTGCATTCTTTTATTTGAGAAATACTTCCTGGAGACGACTCGATATAATCGCTATGTAATGTTTGAATAGAATCTATTACGACAATATCAGGCTCTAGGGCTTCTATTTGCTTGAATATATTTTGAGTTTTAGTCTCAGTTAGAATATAGCAATTGCTGCTGTTTGGATTAATACGTTCGGCGCGCATTTTAATTTGTTTCTGGCTTTCTTCGCCAGAAACATACAGTGTTTTATATTGAAGTTTTAAGGCGATTTGTAATAACAACGTGCTTTTGCCTATTCCTGGTTCGCCTCCTAAAAGCATTAATGATCCTGGAACAATACCACTACCAAGAACACGATTAAATTCTGCATCACTGGTTTGCATGCGTGCTTCTTGAGACACATCAATTTCATTAATCAAAAGTGGTTTTGAAACACGCTTTGAAAAATTAGAAGGTGTTTTCCAATCGCTTTTTTCTGCTTTTTGAATCACTTCTTCGGCAATGGTATTCCACTCTTTACATGCAGAGCATTGTCCTTGCCATTTCGCAAATTGAGAACCACAGTTCTGACAAAAAAAGGTTGTTTTTACTTTAGCCATAAGCCTTTTATAAATCTCTCCTACGTAGAGGGATTAATTAATTTAAAGTTAATGTGTCTCTAAAATATTTTGTTGCATAATAGCAAATTTATTTGTTTTGTTAGTACCCAAAATCTCTTTTTATAGCATCTGCTCTATCTAACATGTCATCTTTAGTATAACCTCCTATTTCCTCTAAAATATAAGCCGATTTATAAGTACGCATTGCTTTTTTTGGTTCCCCTGTTTCTTCATAAAAACGTCCTAGATAATAATT
>CALZKX010000364.1 GCA_945788155.1 uncultured Flavobacteriaceae bacterium | reverse complement strand
AGCAGAAGAAACGAGATGATGTATGTATAATTTATAATATAAATTTAAGTATAAGTCTCGATTTTAAATCGGGACTTTTTTTGTTTATAACCTTTTTTAAAAGTTATAAATAACTCTCTTGAAAAAGAAAGTCTCAATAAAGGGAAGTATATGATTAAATCTGTAGCCATACAAGGCGTAAAAGGGTCATTCCATCACATTGTGTCACAAAACTATTTTAGTAAGGACACTCAAGTTGTTGAATGTTTATCTTTTGATGGTGTTGTTGAAAGTTTGATAGAAAAGGAAACAGATGCGGTTATCATGGCTATTGAGAATTCAATTGCGGGTTCAATAATTCCTAATTATGCGCTTATTGATACCAAAAATTTGCATATCGTTGGAGAGCAGTATTTAGATATTCAACACAATTTAATGGCTTTGCCAAATCAATCGTTGAGTGATATTGAAGAAGTGTATTCACACCCAATGGCATTATTGCAGTGTAAGGAGTTCTTCAAAAAACATCCACATATCAAACTGGTTGAAGATAAGGATACAGCTGAGGTTGCCCAACGCATTCAAAATAAACAACTAAAAGGCATCGCTGCAATTGCAAGCACATTGGCTGCTGAATTATTTCAACTTGAAATTTTAGCTCCAAGCATCCAGACCATCAAACATAACGAAACAAGATTTGTAATTGTAAAACGAGAAAATCACGAAATTCCTATTGAGGAGATTAACAAAGCTTCTCTTAAGTTTGAATTGGACCATAAGCGAGGAAGTTTGGCAACTATACTTAATGTAATGAGCGATTGTAAATTGAATTTAACCAAAATACAATCTTTACCAAAAATTGAAACGCCATGGAAGTATGCATTTTTTGTTGATGTTACTTTTGATGAATATTCTGATTATGAAAAGGCTAAATCCATTATGAAAATCATGGCACAAGATTTTAAGATATTGGGTGAATATGTAAATGCAAAGTTATGATAGAAGAAGCGAATAGATTGCATACTGTTGAAGAGTATTATTTTTCAAAAAAATTAAGAGAAGTAAATCTGTTAAAAGCATCAGGTAAACCTATTATTAATTTAGGAATTGGTAGTCCAGATTTGCAACCACCTCAAAAAGTAGTATCTGCTATTATTGAAGGGTTACAAGACGAAAATGTTCATAAATACCAAAGTTATCAAGGCTTACCCGAATTACGTGAAGCTATGTCAGGGTTTTACCGCGATCAATTTCAAGTGCATTTAAGTCCTATGACAGAGATACTTCCATTAATGGGAAGTAAAGAAGGTATTATGCATATTTCAATGGCATATTTAAACGAAGGTGATGAAGTGTTAATACCTAATCCTGGATATCCAACGTATAAATCAGTAACTAAATTATTAGGTGCAAAACCTGTTTTGTATGAGCTAGATGAAGCTAATAATTGGATGCCAGATATTACAGCGCTCGAAAAGTTGGATTTAAGTAAAACAAAACTAATGTGGTTAAATTACCCACACATGCCAACAGGAGCTCAAGCCAATTACAAGATGTTTGAGGAGTTGGTAGATTTTGCAAAAAGAAATAAAATCCTCATTGTAAATGATAATCCGTACAGTTTTATATTAACAGATGCTCCTAGAAGTATTTTAAAAGTAAAAGGAGCAAAAGATGTTTGTATAGAGTTGAATTCGTTAAGCAAAACTTTTAATATGGCTGGTTGGCGAGTTGGTATGGTGTTAGGAAATAACGAACACATCAATGCCATTCTAAAAGTAAAAAGCAATATAGATTCTGGGATGTTTTATGGTATTCAAAAAGGAGCAATTGAAGCATTAAACTGTTCTAAGCTTTGGTATTTGAGTTTAAACAGTGTGTATGAGCAACGACGAGAATTGATTTGGCAATTAGCTGAAGCTCTTAATTGTACATACGATAAAAATGCATCTGGACTTTTTGTCTGGGCAAAGCTGCCACCATATACAAAAGCTGAAGAATTCATAAATGTATTGCTAAAAAATAATCACTTATTTGTAGCTCCAGGAATCATTTTTGGTAGTAAAGGAGAAGGCTACATTCGGTTTTCTTTATGTGCATCGACCGATGATATTCAAGAAGCAATAAATAGAGTTAAATAGAAAAGTGTAAATAAATATTTCTTCCCTTTGGGAAGATGTCTTAAAAAGACAGATAGGAATGAAAAACATATATCTTATAGGAGTTGGATTAATAGGCGGAAGTCTAGCATTGGATATTAAAAATCTAGATGCCTCAACTACTATTTACGGAATCGATAAAAACAATGTGCATTTAGATATTGCTTTAGAAAAAGGGATTATTGACCATAAAGCTGAAATTCAAGACCTTAATAATGCCGATATGGTGATTGTTGCTATCCCAGTAGATGTTACAGTAAAAAAGCTGCCCAAGTTATTGAATTTGGTGTCTGATGATGCTTTAATTATAGATGTTGGTTCTACCAAAGAAGACATTTGTGAAGCCGTTAAAAATCATCCAAAACGTAGAAACTTCTTAGCGATGCATCCAATTGCAGGAACAGAATTTTCGGGACCTAATGCAGCAATTACTAGATTGTATAAAGGTAAAACTATTATCATTTGCGAAGTTGAAGAAACGGCTTTTAAACTTCAAGAAAAAGCATTAAAACTCTTTTCAGATATTGGAATGCGCATACGTTATATGAAACCAAAAGCACATGATAAGCATATTGCTTATATGTCGCATTTATCACATATTAGCTCGTTTATGCTAGGAAAAACAGTGATTGAAAAAGAAAAAAATGAACGCGATATTTTTGACATGGCAGGAAGTGGATTTGAATCTACAGTGCGATTAGCCAAAAGTTCTCCAGAAATGTGGACACCAATTTTTGAGCAAAACAAAACCAATGTCATTGAAACTTTAGAAGAATACATCCAAAACTTAGAACAGTTTAAAGAACTTATGAAAAATGATGACTTTGAAGCCATCTTTAAGGAAATGAAAAACACCAATCATATAAAAGAAATATTAAAAGGAATACAATAACACAAACCACAAATATCAAAAACTAAATTCCAATAGTTAATAAAATGGCTTGTTGTTTTGGAATTTGTTTTTTGGATTTTTTTAAAATTATGGAAAATAAGAAAGAGTTAAGAACATGGTTAGATAATTTTGGATTAGACCATCCATTAGTAATTGCTGGACCCTGTAGTGCCGAAACAGAAGAGCAAGTATTAACTATTGCACATCAATTAAAAGATAGTGATGCAACAGTTTTGCGTGCAGGTATTTGGAAACCCAGAACACGGCCAGGGAATTTTGAAGGTGTTGGTGCTTTAGGCTTAAAATGGCTACAAAAAGCAAAAGAAGAAACAGGATTACTTACAGCTACCGAAGTCGCAAATGCTAACCATGTAGATTTGGCGTTACAACATGATATCGATATTTTATGGATTGGAGCTAGGTCAACCGTTAGCCCTTTTATTGTTCAAGAAATAGCCGAAGCACTTAGGGGAATCGATAAACCAGTATTAATAAAAAACCCAGTAAATCCAGATTTAGCGCTTTGGCTTGGAGCTGTAGAGCGCTTTTATGCTGCTGATGTTAAAAATTTAGGAGTAATTCACAGAGGGTTTTCAACTTATGAAAAAACAAGATATCGTAACAATCCAGAATGGCAATTACCAATCGATTTGCAAAACAGGTTTCCAGATTTACCATTAATATTGGATCCTTCTCATATTGCTGGAAAGCGTGACATTATTTTCGATTTATGCCAAACGGCTTTAGATTTGAATTTTGATGGAATGATGGTCGAAACACACCACAATCCAGATAAAGCTTGGAGTGATGCTGCACAGCAAATTACTCCAGAAACTTTAGTGCAGTACATGGAAGATCTTAAAATTAGAAAAGAAACGTCTGCAGAAGCAGAGTTTAATAACAAACTTAATACCTTGCGTACACAAATTGATGTAATAGACCATCAATTAATTGAAGTGTTAGGGAAACGCATGAAAGTATCGGACGGAATAGGAAAACTTAAAAAAGCTAATAACGTAGCAGTGTTACAATCTAAACGTTGGAATGAAATTCTAGGAAAAATGATTTTAGAAGGTGAGCAGAATAGTCTTAGTGAAGAATTTGTATTAAGAATGTTTAAAGCGATTCACCAAGAATCAATAAATCATCAAGAAAAGATATTCAAACAATCATAATTTTTGGCATCTTTGTATAAGATGACAGGACTCGTTTATAAATCTACAGGAAGTTGGTACACCGTTAAAACACTTAATGGTAAGTTTTTTGAATGCCGAATTAAAGGTAAGTTTCGGTTAAAAGGTATTAAAAGCACTAACCCAATAGCTGTTGGAGATTTTGTTGATTTTGAACTGGAAACAAAAAATAATGAGGTCACCGGAATTATTCATAGAATTCATGAACGTAATAATTATGTCATCCGTAAATCGGTCAATCTTTCCAAACAGACTCACATCATTGCTAGTAATGTCGATCAAGTTTTTTTACTGATAACCATTGATAATCCACCAACTTTCACAAGTTTTATTGATAGGTTTTTAATAACTGCCGAAGCATATTCAATAAACACGGTGTTATTATTCAATAAAATTGACACCTACGATGAAGATACACTCCTAAAAGTAAAGCACTTAGCGTCAATATACAGAAAAATTGGGTACGAATGTATTAGGGTTTCGGCTAAAACAGGTAAAAATATAGATAAAGTTAAAGCGCTAATGAAAGATAAAGTGAGTATGTTTTCTGGTCATTCAGGGGTTGGAAAATCTACATTGATTAATATTATTGAACCTGGATTAGACTTGAAAACTAAAGCCATATCAGAACAGCACCAGCAAGGACAACATACAACTACTTTTGCTGAAATGTTTGACCTAGATTTTGGCGCAAAAATAATAGATACACCAGGAATAAAAGGCTTTGGCGTGGTTAATATGGATAAAGAAGAAGTAGGCGATTATTTCCCTGAGTTTTTCGAATTGAAACAGCACTGTAAATTCAATAACTGCTTACATATTCATGAACCAAATTGTGCTGTTAAAAAAGCGTTAGATAGTGGCGAGGTTGCCTATTCAAGATATAGAAGCTATT
>CALZKX010000363.1 GCA_945788155.1 uncultured Flavobacteriaceae bacterium | reverse complement strand
TTGATAGTTTAAAAACGAAGATTGCCGAACCTAACATTTTAGTTAACGATACTATTAAGTTGGATACTATTGCCCAAAAACCTAAACTCTTAAAGGATATTGTAAAATATAGTGCTTCAGGCTATACATCTATTACTAGAAAAGATCAAAAAATAACCTTATATGATAATGCCAAAATTAATTATGAAGATATGGAGATTACTGCAGGTATCATCGTGATTGATTATGAAAAAAACGAGGTATATGCAGGCAGGTTGAAAGATTCTTTAGGGAATTATACTCAAAAACCTGTTTTTAAGCAAGGTAGCGATGTTGTGGAACCTGATTCGATTAGGTTTAACTTTGATACACAAAAGGCATTAATATTCAATTCAAGAACTGAGCAAAGTGGTGGTTATATTATTGCTGAGACCACAAAAAAAGAAAATGACTCGGTCTATTTTATTGATCGCGGAAAATTTACTACCTCCAAAGATCTTGAAAATCCAGAATATTATTTTTTAATGCGAAAGGCTAAAATCGTTCCTGGCAAAAAGGTTGTTACAGGTTTAACAAATATGTTTATTGCCGATGTACCAACACCTATTGGCTTACCTTTTGCATATTTCCCATTAACTCAAAAACGAACTTCTGGCGTTATTTTTCCATCGTTTGGAGAACAGAACGACCGTGGTTATTTTTTACAAAATGGTGGTTATTATTTTGCGGTAAGCGATTATTTTGATTTGGCATTATTAGGAGACTATTACACCAATGGTAGTTATGGCATGCGTATTGAGAGTAATTATGCGGTTCGCTATAAATTTAGGGGAAACCTAAGTTTTAGATTTGAAAACCTTATAAGCAGTGAACGTGGTTTTCCAGATTACTCAAAAAGTGCTATCTATAATTTAAGATGGTCACATAGCCAAGATGGAAAAGCGAACCCTAGTTCACAGCTTTCGGCTTCTGTTAACCTTGGTAGTAGTCGTTATTACCAACAGTCCATTAACCAACTAAATGCTTCTAACTATTTAAATAATACCTTATCTTCTTCGGTGTCGTATTCTAAAACCTTTCAAGGCGAACCACAAGTAAATGTAAGCCTTACAGCAACACACTCACAAAACACCAACACACAAACTATAAATATGACGCTTCCAACGTTTCAAGGTAGTGTTGGTAGAGTATTTCCTTTTGCTCCTAAAGTTGGAGCGAAAAAGGGGTTTATTCAAAATATTAATTTACAATACAATGCGAGAGCCGAAAACAGGATTCAAACAACAGACTCTCTGTTCTTTAAAAAAGAAATGTTTGAAGACGCCAAGGTTGGTATGCAGCATAGTATTCCAATAAGTACTAATTTTAAAGTATTAAATTATTTAAGCTTAAGTGCCTCGACAAATTTTCAAGAGACTTGGACACTCAACACGATAGAAAAATCGTTTGATCAGGCTGCACAAAAAGTAATTATTACCGAAAAAAATGGGTTCGACTCTTTTAGAACTTATAATTTTAGTACAAGTTTGGGAACCACGCTTTACGGTATGTTCGACTTTGGTGAGGATAAAAAAATTCAAGCTATTAGGCATGTTATAAGACCATCTATAAGCTACAGTGTCTCGCCTGCTTTTGACCAATATTATGATACTTATGAATCTGTAGTTGTTAATGCTGATGGTGAAACAACCACTGACGTTGAATACACACGTTTTGAGCAGTCCATTTTTGGGAGCCCAACCAATAGTTATTCAAGCTCCATAGGCATATCGGTAAGTAACAATTTTGAAGCCAAAGTAAGAGATAGAGATAGCACAGTAACTGAGCCAAAAAAGGTTGTACTTATTAATAATTTAAACTTTTCCACCTCATACAACCTTGCAGGCGACTCGTTAAGATGGAGCCCTGTAAGAGTTAATGGTAGCTTTAAATTAATTAAGGACATGACTGTGAATTTTGGTGCAACACTAGACCCATATGCACTTGATAACAATAATAATAAAATTGATAAATTCAATATAAATAATGGTGGAAGCCTGTTTAGGCTAACAAGCGCTAATTTAACTACGGGCTATACGTTTTCCAGTAAAGATTCAAAAGATGACGATGACAACTCTAGTAATAGTAGAGCGCAAGAAGAATCTTTTCGAAGTGGTGGTCGTGATGATGATTTATTTGGTAGGCCTCAGGATTTTGCCGATAAATCGTTTAGTAATAATGAAAATGATACTGAAGCCGAACAACCAAGCGATCTTTACAAGTACAAAATTCCTTGGAACATACGTTTGGCTTATGCTGTAAATTATAGCAACACACGAAGGCAAAACGAAATTGCTTCACACTCCTTGATGTTTTCTGGTGATATAGAAATTTCACCTCGATGGAAAATAGGCGCATCCTCTGGCTACGATTTAAAAAGTAAAGGCGTCACTTATACACAATTACGCTTTGAACGAGATTTAGAGAGTTGGCGCATGAATTTTTCGTGGATACCATTTAGTGCCAATAAACAGTGGAATTTCTTTATTGGTATCAAGTCAAGTATCCTACAAGATATTAAATACGAAAAACGCAGACAGCGTGATAGAGACCTGTAATAGGTATGCGGTACTCAGTATTCAGTTTGCAGTCTAAATAAATAATTATAAAATAAATTACAATGAAACCATCCATGACTAAAAATTTATTCACACTAAGGAATGATTATATGGATGTTAGATGTAACCATTGAAAATCAATAAATATAAGCACATGAAAAAAATAATTACTACTACAAAAGCTCCAGCTCCAATAGGTCCTTACAATCAAGCTATTTTAAGTGGAAATACATTGTTTGCATCTGGACAAATTGCTTTTAACCCAGACACAAACGAATTGGTTTTAGACAATATTACCAATGAAACTACTCAAGTTATGCAAAACATGAAAGAAGTATTAGTTGCTGCTGGAATGACTTTTGAAAACGTGGTAAAGACCTCTATTTTTATTAGCGATATGAATGATTTTGGAGCAATTAATGCTGTGTATGGCTCTTATTTTAATGAAGCCACTGCGCCTGCTCGCGAAACTGTGCAAGTGGCTTGCTTACCAAAAAATGTGAATGTGGAAATTAGTATGATTGCGGTGAAGTAGATTCGTTTAACGATCTTGTATATGAAAAGTGGCAGATTTATGTGTGCTATTTTTCAGTTAAAAACAAAGATAGCAGAAAAGAACCAAACTTTGGTTTAGCTCTTAACTGCTATTTTTTATATACGTTATAGGTAGTCTTTTTTCCGACTAAAATTCCAAATCTACGACTAAATCAAATTCATCATAAATAGCTTTGTCTTTTAGGTCGTCAAAAAAGCTGTTTGAACCATATCTAACATTATATTCAGCTCTATCAACTTTTAATGTAGCATTTGCTTTACTACCATATAATGAAAAATCAAAATCAATAGTTTTTGTTATTCCTTTAATGGTCAAATCTCCAGTAACTTTGTACGAATTTTTGCCAATCGATTTTACTTTTTTTAATGCTAGTGTTGCTGTTGGAAATGTTTCAATACCAAAGAAGTCGTCTGATTTTAAGTGTCCTTCTAATCTTTGTTTATACTCACCTTCTTGGTCAGAATTAGTAATGGTTGTCATATCAATGATAAATGTACCACCTATCAATTTGTCATTCTCAAAAGTTAAAGACCCTTGTTGTAAATCTATGGTTCCTTGATGTGAACCCATTACTTTGTAGCCTTTCCAAACAACTTTACTTTTTTTAATTTTTTTCTCCAATTTTTTTCCATCACTTGTTGTAAAGGAAAAAGTTGATAATGACACTACTAATACGATTAATATTTTTGCTATTTTCATCTTGTTAATTTTTAAAGTTTATAATACAATTGTTTTGTAATTTTATTTTGTTTTATTGAACATATAGCGTGCTATTTTCCACGTGCCATTTTCTTTTTCAAAAACAAATAATTCTCTGTTTTCTTCTGGAATTGTTTCTCCATTTGCGTGAATTAAAGTTGAGCCTTTTGAGCTTGTCACTGCATATGCAAGTGAGTTCTCTATTGTAATCTCTTCTATGTAAAATTCTATGTTCAACTGAATTTGAGAGAACACAAAATCATACGCACTCTTTATTTGTTCTTTACCAATTGCAGAAGGTGCACCAGTTGGCATAAAAATTCCATCCTTTGTATAAAGTGAAGTTGCTTTTTCTGAATTAGAGTTGTTTAATGTTCCCTTGTAGGTCATTAATAAATTTTCGATTTCTTGTTTTGCTAATTTTTCCATTGTTTCTGTGTTTTTAATTAAATTTTCTGATCTGTTTTGGCAAGAGCTTAAAAAGGTTATTGCCATTAAAATAATTGCTAATTGTTTCATTATTTATAGTATTGATTATTAACACTACAAAGATGAGATGGAATGGAAAGATTTACCTATAAGGTACTTTAAGAAAGAATCTTAATGTATCTTAAGATTTTGAAATATTTTTTCGAATAACACTTAAAAATTCTGGTGTTACGCCCAAGAAGGACGCTATTTGCACGTTTGAAATGCGATTGAAGAAGTATGGATGACGTTTTACAAAATCGAGATAACGTTCTTCGGCAGTTGAACTAATATTTTGCAAAACACGTCTTTGAAAGGCCACTAGTGCATTTTCAGTGAAGACTCTGAATATTTGATTGAATTTCGGATAATTGACAAACAAGTCTAATTGGTCTTGTTTTTTTATTTGAAGAATAATGGAATTCTCAATAGCCTCTATATAGAGTTTACTAGGTTCTTCTGAATAAAAACTACCAATATCACCAATCCACCAATTTTCTACTGCGAATTGAATATTATATTCTTTTCCTTTTTCATCAACAAAATACATTCTGAAACACCCGTCAACGACAAATGTGTTTAGCGTGCAAACATCTCCTTCTTGAAGAATAAATTGCCTTCGTTTAATTCTACGTTCTTTAAAAACTTTTTTAATAGTATCTATTTCCCCATTTTCAAGTGGTAGAATATTGGAAAAGTAATTTATGATTGGTTCTGTGTTCATATTTCAGATTACCTACAATGCTATAATATAGCTTGTTTTAACTAACTACATGACTCATTAAACGAAATTAGTCATTTAAAGTAAAAAAATCAATACGTAATTATACGTATATGTTACTAGAATTTATTGCTATGGTAGTTTACCAAGCCTTCAATGGGACGACGCTCAAAAGCACCAACTTTAAAACCAAACTCATTGGCTACTTCTTTAATTTCATCTTGCGAAAAAAAGGCGATTGAGCCTGCAAAATGTACTGGAACAGTTTGCAAAACATCTTTGTATTGCATAATCATATTTTTGGCGAACAAACGTATGCCATCTTTAATGAGGTCAATTATATAGTCTGAATCTTTATTAAGGAACATAAACTCTGCAAAAGATGCCAAATAGGCATTAGGGTTTGGTTGTTTATATAGGTTGTACTTTATAACATCGGAATCCATGTT